>JASHUP010000240.1 GCA_030039915.1 Thermoplasmata archaeon
ATCGAGGGCTGGAAAAAGGACCCCGAGGGCTCGGTCCTGCTCGGGGTCGCCGGGGGCCGACTGTCCGAGGGGATCGATTACCCGGACGAGGAGCTCGAGGCGGTGGTCCTGGTCGGCATCCCGTACCCCAAGCCCACCGCGAAGCGGGAGGCACTGCGATCCTATCTGGACTCCACCACCGGAAAGGGATGGGAATACACCGTCGAGGCGCCCGCGCAACGGGCGATCCTTCAAGCGTGCGGGCGGATGATCCGCTCCGAGAACGACCGGGGACTCGCCATCATCCTCGACCGTCGAGCGACCTCGTTCGCCAAGGTACTCCCCGGCCTTGCCCCGGTCGGCGACCTCGCCTCGACGACGCGCACGTTCTACGGGCGACGGGCGAGGTGGTCGCGCAGCGCGACCCCTCCGCCCACGGCCGTCCGGCCCCCGGAAGACCCCGACATCGACCCGGCCCGGGGTTGATCGGTCGACGAACGAAACCACAACGGATAAGTGGCCGCCCGACGGGTAGCCGGTTCGTGATCATCACCCGGACCCCCCTTCGCATCAGTTTCGCGGGCGGGGGCACGGACCTGCCGGGGTTCTATCGGGCGTACGGCGGCGGCGCGGTGACGAGCGCCGCCATCGACCGCTACATCCACGTGCTCGTGAACGAGAAGTTCGACCGGTCGATCCGAGTCGCGTACTCCCGCACCGAGAACGTCGACCGGCTCGAGGAGCTGCAGCACGAACTCGTCCGCGAGGCGATGCGGGCGACCGGAGTCCACGAGGCGCTCGAGGTCCACACGATCGCGGACATCCCGGGCGAGGGCACCGGCCTCGGTTCCTCGTCGACGCTCACGGTCGGACTTCTGAACGCGCTCTACGCCTACCGGGGGGTGCTCAAGGACCCCGCGGAGCTCGCCGAAGAGGCGTGCCGGATCGAGATCGAACGGCTCGGCGGCGTCGTCGGAAAGCAGGACCAGTACATCGCCGCCTTCGGGGGAGTCGAGTACTTCGATTTCCAGGCGGACGACACCGTCCGCACGGCCCCCATTCCGCTCTCGGCCGCCGACCGCACCGACCTTTCGGACCACCTCTCTCTCTTTTACACCGGCATCACCCGACGGGCGGAGGGAATCCTCCAGCAGCAGAACTCGCGGACGGAGCAGAACAAGGAGTCGCTTGTTCGCATTCGCGAGCTCGCCGGCACCGCCCGCTCCGCGATCGTCCAGCGGGATTGGCCTCGCCTGGGAGCGGTCCTGGATGAGGGGTGGCGACTCAAACGCGGTCTTTCCTCGGGGATATCGAGCGCGGAGATCGACCGGCACTACGCCGCGGCCAAGGAGCAGGGCGCGTACGGTGGGAAGATCACGGGCGCCGGAGGGGGTGGGTTTCTCCTCCTTCTCCACCCCCCCGAACGCAGCCATCAAATAGCGGCCGCCCTCTCGCCGATGACGCGCCTTCCGGTGCGGATTACGCCGGAGGGTTCGCGCATACTCTTCGTGGGACGATGAGCGAGCGAGCGACCCTCGAGACCTATCTTCGCCGGTACGTCGAGGAGGCCCGTACCATCCTCACGGACCCCTTCCTGCTCGCCGCGGCCGAACGGATCGTCCCGATCTTCCTGCGCGCGCGGGCCGAGGACCGCACGATCTTCTTCTTCGGGAACGGAGGGAGCGCGTCGACCGCGTCGCACTTCGTTACCGACATCGCGAAGGTGGCGGGGGGAACGGCGGGCCTCGGAAAGGGTCGCCGGTTCCGCTGCGTCAGCCTGAACGACAACGTCCCCGGCCTGACGGCCTGGGCGAACGATGTCGGATACGCGGAGGTGTTCTCGGGTCCCCTCAGGGCCCTTGCGGAGAAGGGCGACGTGGTGGTGGCGATCTCGGGCAGCGGGAACTCGCCGAACGTGCTCGAAGCCGTTCGGACCGCGCGCTCGATGGGGCTCGCCTCGATCGGACTCACGGGCATCGGTGGTGGGAAGCTCAAGGAGATGGTCGACGTCCCGGTGGTGGTCCCCTCGAACAGCATGCAGCACACCGAGGACACGCACCTCCTCCTGTTGCATCTCCTCACCGCGTACCTGCGGGACGAAGAGCCCGCGCGGGACTGATGATCGTCCGCGTCCGGGACTACATGATCCTCGAGGTCGAGCATCTGCGCTCGACCGCGACGATCGGTGAGGCGGTCCAGAAGCTCCTCCGCAGCCGGCACCACGGCCTCCCGGTCACCAACGCGGACGGCCAGCTCGTCGGCTACGTGAGCGCGAAGGAACTCCTTCGCCATTCGGCCGAGGCGGGTCGGCCGATCTCCGAGATCATCCGCCCGGGGACGTACACCGCCTACCCCGACACCGGGCTCGACGACGCGGCCCGGATCATGTTCCGATTCGGCCTCCGTGACCTCCCGATCATCGACGAGCGAGGTCGGCTTTGCGGCATCCTCGCGAACCTGGACGTCGTGCGCTCGCACTTCGAGCGTGCCTCGCCGATGAAGGCCGACACGCTGCGTCGCCTCCTCTCGGACCGGTACGGCCTCCCCTTCTCGACGCGCCGGGGTCTCGTGCCGATCTCGCGCCTCACCCCGACGCAATGGAAGGTCTTCGAGGACGAGCTCGAGGGCCGCCGCTACGAACTCGAGCGCGGCTTCGCCGAACCGGTGCTCGTGGTGGAGAAGGGGAGCGAGTGGATCCTGGTCGACGGCCATCACCGGGCGCTCGCGGCCCGTGAGATGGGCCTCGCTCAGCTCCAGGCGTTCATCCTCACCTGCGACCGGCCCGAGGAGTTTGCTTCGAAGGAGACCGGCTTCGAGCGGATCGCGAAGGAGCATCACCTCCGGACGGTGGAGGATATCGAGATCGACCGGGCGAGCCACCATCCGCTCATCGAGGTCACGACCCAGTTGATCCGACGTTTCGAGGGCGGCAGCTCCGTGACCCCCTCCTCGACCGCCGATTGACCTCGCTCGTTCCCGAAGGGCGACGGCGACTCCCGGTCGTAACCGGGGGGATATGAGAGGGGCGGTCGTCCGACCGCCGGACGATGAACTTTCCGTGGCCCCCGGTCGTTCTCAACTGGTCGCTCGCGTCGTTCGTCATCGTCACCGTGGCGATGATCGCCATCACCGTCTTCGTGCTCGGCAAGGTGCTTCCGGCGAACGGCCGGCCTCCGCTCATCACCCAGATGCTGCTCGCCCTCGCCGTGCTCGGCGGCGGGAGCGTCCTCCTCGTCTCGCTCGTCTTCGTCTTCCTGAACCCGGACGGGACCTCGGCGTGGACGTGGGTCCTGCTGGCGTTCAACTTCATGATGATGTTTCCCGCGGGGATCTGGTTCATCGGCCTGGTCGTGTTCAAGGACCGTCGGATCGATCCGTTGGCGTGGTTCTGGCCGGCGATGCTCGCCCTGGTCGCGACCGGTTCGGAGGCGCTCATGGGGATCCTGTTCGCCTATGGGGCCGTCGGCGGCCCGATCCCGACGGTCGAAGCGCTGGCGACCGGACTCTCCTCGGTGTGGTTCTTCTGGTCGATGGCCGCGGTGATGGGGGCGCTCCTCGTCTGGGCCCCACTCGGGGTCGTGGAGCGTTGGGCGCTGGTCGCCCTCGCCGTTTCTGCCGTCCTGGCTCCGTGGGTGACCGCGTTCCCGACGATCGGGGGTCTCGCGATGTCCGTCCTGATGGGGGCGAGCTTCGTCGCGCTCCTCCGATCGCTCCTGCGGGGCGAAGTCGCCCCGTCCGAGGGGCGTCTCCTGGCCGCGCTCGCCGGCGCGTTCCTCGCGATGACCGTCGCCGGTCTGCTCGTCGTCACCACCGGAGGGACCGTGCTCGCCGACCTCACGTTCGGTTCGGTCATGGGGGTGGTGATGGCCTTCGAGGTCGCCTATCTCATCCGACGCTACTATACGGGCCGGATGGCCCGGCCGTGGGTCACCCGGACGACGGACGATTCAGACCTCCCGGCGCCCGGTCCGAGCGCGGTGGCGGTGGTGCGCGACCCGCGGCCGACCGAACTTCCGGCCGCGGGTCGCTGACGCTCCGCGTCCGTCGCCAACCTCCCGGGCGTATTCATACACTATCCATATCAACCGCTCCCAGGTCAACGCGCCGTCAGGGGAGCCCGTGACCGACGCCGCGTCCCGAAACCCCCGAATCCTCCGTCGGGCCCTCCCGTGGATCGTGGGCGGCCTCTTGCTCGCGTCGATCGGCCTTCCGACGGTGGCGGGTCTCTCCCCCGTCCG
>JASHUP010000241.1 GCA_030039915.1 Thermoplasmata archaeon
CGCGAAGAGGAGGGTCGACACGACCGAGCCGACGGAGACGAACGCCATGATCGACGCGAAGATCTTCGAATTGTCGGTGGTCAGCGTAATCGGCGGTCCTTGGCCGGTCGCGAGCATGCTCTCGAAGTAGAACGAGTCCACCGGGGAGAGTCCGGCGACCAGATGGAAACCGAGGGTCCCTAGCCCGAGGACCAGCCCGATGCCGAGGAGGGCGTAGATCAGTCGTCGAACGGTCGCGTGCAGCCGCCGGTGGTGCGTGGGAGGCGTCATTCCGCCGACCATCCGCGAAGATTCGTTAATACGTTCGGGCCGCACGCGCATCCGGTCCGCTCGGAGCGACCGCGCTCCCCGGCTCTTCCCTTGGGCCGCGGTGAGAACCGCTTTAATGCGGAACCGAGTCCCCGCCGTCGTGCCAACCTCCGGTCGTCCGCGGTCGATCGTGTTCCGCGGTGGCCTCCTCGTGACCCAGGACCCGGCCCGACGGGTCCGGCGGGGGGACCTGCAGGTCGAGGACGGCCGGATCGCGTCGGTCGGGGACGTCGGCCGGGGCGGAGCGGACGAAGAGGTCGACGCCTCGGGCTTCGCGATCGTCCCCGGGTTCGTGAACGCCCACACCCACGTCGCGATGGCCCCGCTGCGCGGGATCGCGGACGACCGTGAGCTCGGCGGGTTCCTCGAGACGCTGTTTGCCGTCGACGCGCGTCGCACCGAGTCGGACGTCGAGGCGGGAGCCCGGGCAGGGATCGCGGAGATGCTGCTGTCGGGAACGACTTCGTTCTTGGACCTCTACTACTTCGAGGACGCGGTCGCCCGTGCGGTCGAGTCGCTGGGAATTCGCGGTTTCCTCGGCTGGGCGGTCCTTGACCCCGAACTGACGACGCAGAAGGGGATCCCGATCGACAACGCACGGGAGTTCATCCAACGCTGGAAGGGCCACGAGCTCGTCGCCCCCCTGGTCGCTCCCCAGGGGGTTTACGTCTGCGGCCAGGAGACGTGGCTTCGGGCCCGCGACCTCGCGGAGGCCGAGGGGACGCTGGTTCACTACCATCTCGCCGAGACCCGGCGCGAGGTCCACGAGCATCAGTCGAAGACCGGTCGGCGACCGGTCGTGTGGCTCGAGCAGATCGGGTTCCTCGGTCCGCGTTCGGTGGCGGCGCATGCTGTCTGGCTGACCGGCGAGGAGATCGGGCTCCTCGCCCGACGGCAGGTCGGGATCGCTCACTGCGCGAGCTCGAACCTCAAGCTCGCCTCCGGAGGCGTCGCTCCGGTGGTGGAGCTCCGTGCGGCGGGCGCGACCGTCGGGCTCGGCACCGATTCGGTGGCGAGCAACAATTCCCTCTCGATGCTCCGCGAGATGCACATCGCCGGGCTGGTCCAGAAGAATCAGCGCTGGGATGCGACCGCGCTCTCCGCTCAGGAACTCCTCGATTTCGCGACCCTCGATGGTGCCCGTCTGCTCGGACGCCCGTCCGAACTCGGTTCTCTCGAAGCCGGCAAGCAGGCCGACTTCTCGCTCTTCCGGCTCGACCACCCCTCGATGTTCCCGGCCCGACCCGAAGCGGTCGTTTCGCACCTCGCCTACGCCGCGTCCGACGAGGCGATCGATTCGGTGTACGTTGCGGGGGCGCCGGTCGTCCGACACCGCACGCTCGTCCGGGCCGACTGGAATGTCCTGCGACGGGCCGGAGAGACCGCCGCCGAAGCGCTCTGGTCCGCGCGCCCGAAGTGATCCGCGCCCCGGTTCACGCGCGGGCGAGCGCGTCCGAGAGGTGGGCGGCGAGCTTCCAGGCGAGCGACTCCGGAGTTCCCTGGATGCCCAGCTCGCGCAGCGAGGTCAGTCGTTCGAGCGACGGAGCAGAGAGGTGGAAGACGGTTCGGAGCAGCGGTCGGTCGAGTTCCAGGGGAACGATCCCCGCATGCAGGAGGGCGCTCGGGTTCACGTGCTGGGCCGCGCCGCCGACGACTTTGCCCCCTGAGGTGAGCACGGAGCCCCGGGCGCTGAGAAGGCAGTAGTCCGGGTCGGTTCCCGGAGGGTCCGACCAGGTCGCGGGAACGCCGCGCTCGGTGAGAAATCCGGTCACGCCGGCGCCGAGTCGAGCGTACGCATGCACGTAGTCCCCTCCCACGCGAGGGTCCTCCCGCGGCAGCACCACGGCCCAGGCGAGGTCTCCGGGAGCGTGGAGCACGCCGCTGCCCCCGGTCGATCGCCGAACCGTCGCCACTCCGGCGTGCGCCGCCTCGACCAGATACCGAGCGTCGGTCGGAACTCCCACCCCGTAGGAGACCGACCGGTCGGTGAGGACGGCCGCACGCACGGCCGGAGTGGCCCGACGCAGGATCACCTCGTCCGTCCGGACGTTCTCCGAACAGGAGACCCGGACATCGACCCACGTCGTGAGGCCCGGGCGACGCGGAGGTGACGGAGCGGCCGGTCGACCCGTCGGAATGGACCGTCCCCCCGCATCTTGGGGGCCTCAAAAGGCTAAGAAGACGCCGTCGCTCGTTCGGACATGGCGGAACTGAGCGAATTCCGGCTCCATGCCGGAGATCCTGCCCCCGAATTCGCGCTCCCGGGCGTCGACGGCAAGACGTACCGGCTCGAAGATTTCTCCGACCGATCGCTCCTGCTCGTCGTGTTCTGGTGCAACCATTGTCCGTACGTGCAAGCATGGGAGGGACGGATGGTCGAGATCGGCCACCGATATCTCCCGAAGGGGGTCGGCATCGTACTCATCAATTCGAACGACGCGCGGGCGTACCCGGAGGACCGCCTCGAGTCGATGGTGCGGCGCGCGGCCGAGAAGAAGTACCCGTTCCCATATCTCTACGACGAGTCCCAGGCGGTCGCGCACAGCTACGGCGCGCTCGTGACCCCTCACCCGATGTTGTTCGGGAAGGACCGCACCCTGCTCTTCCAGGGTCGGATCGACAACGACCACCAACATCCCGAGAAGGCGAGCCAGCCGTACCTTGCGCGCGCGCTCGACCAGGCGCTGGCCGGAACAGCAGTGGCTCCCTCCGAACTACCGGTCGCCGGCTGTACGGTCAAGTGGAAGCCCTGACCCGGTTTCCGACGCCCGCGGGTGTCCGGGCCGGGCGCGTCGGGCCTTGAGCTCCCCCCGGCGTGCTTCGAACGACGCGAGCAAGCTGGGGTCGAGGGCCGTGCCCTCGTGGTCGAGCCGTGCGGCGATCGCGACCTTGCCGGCGAGCGCCCGCGAGAGCTTGCCGCGATCGGCTCGAGGGGCTGACTGGATGGCGGGGTGCACGAACAGGAGTCCGTGCCGCGGGGGCGGGGCACGCCCCCGGAGGTGCTCAAAAAATGCCTTCTCGGCGCCCAGCACCTGCACGGTGCTCGACGGAAGTCGGGCGAGCCGGTCGAGCCCTCCCGCCTGGGCGACCATTCGCGCGGCGAGCTCCGGTCCGAGGAGAGCCGTGAGGTTGGGGGTCCGCGACGGCGACGAGGCACTCACCGCGTCTTCGAGCAGCGCGCGGACCTCGCCCACCCCCCGGTAAAGTTCGCCGAGCCGGCGACGCGCCTCGAGCAGGCCGGGATCCGCGGGGGCGAGACCGGGTCGCGACGTCCCTTCCGCCGCCGCCTTCGCCGCGCGGGCGTGGTCGCCCGGGTCGAGCTCGGGGAAGTCGCGAGAAACCCAGCTGCCGAGCCGCTCGCCGAGGAGATTGCGAATCCGGTCGAGGTCGGAGGTCGCACGGACGGCCTCCTGAACGTGGATCGAAGGGTCCCACGCCGCCTCCAAAGCGACCTCGGCGTCCCCCAGAAGCGCCGCCGCGAGCAGCGACCGATCCGGTGGATGGACCGACGCCGGCACCGAGAGCGGGGCGTTCGGGTCCCATCGCAAACCGTGACCCGCGAGGCGCCGATCGCGCGTGACCCATCCCGAGGCGTCCCCGAGCCGGAGGAGTTGCTCTTCTTCTGGAGTCAGTCGGCCCTCGCGTCGCAATCGCGCCCGTTCGGCCAGCTGGGTCGGTTCCGCCGTCGCAGGAACGGCCTCCAGGACCTGGTCTCCGTCGACCAGGTACGTGCCGAACCACGTCGTGACCACGCTCTTCACGGCTCGGGTCACGGCGACCGGGATAAATAGGACGGCGAGGGTCGGCGGCGCCGATGGGAGCGCCTTCGTCCGAGGACCTCGTCCGATACGAGCGGCGCGGCACGACGGCTCTGCTCACGTTAGACCATCCGCCGGTCAACGTGCTCTCGCGGAAGGTGCTCGACGCGCTCTCCGCTCGCCTCGCGGAGGCCGAAGCGGATGTTGAGGTCCGCGCGGTGGTGCTGGCGAGCGCCGCAGCGAAGGCGTTCGCCGCGGGGGCCGACATCCGAGAGATGCAGCCGCTGGATCCCTCGACCGCCCGTCGGCACGGTGGGCGAGGACAAGCGGTGACCCGTCAGATCGAGCGGCTGCCGCTTCCCGTGATCGGCGCCGTCCACGGGGTCGCGCTCGGCGGTGGCTGCGAGATCTGTCTTGCCTGCGACTTCCTGGTAGCCAGCGAGGACGCCCAGTTCGGACAACCCGAAATCAACCTCGGCGTCATGCCCGGCTGGGGCGGAACGCGTCGCCTCCCCCGACGGATCGGGGCCGCACGTGCCCGAAGATGGATTCTCGACGGACGTTCGGTTTCCGCGTCCGAGGCACTGGCCGCCGGGTTGGTGGATCGCGTCGTCCCTCGATCGGAACTGCTCCCGAACGCGCTCGCCCTCGCTGAGACGTTCGCGACCAAAGCGCCGCTTGCGCTCGCGGCCGCGAAGTATGCGATCCTCGAAGCCATGGACCCGAGCATCGACGCGGGACTCGCCTACGAGCTCGACCTATGGGCCCGGCTGTTCGGCAGCGAGGGTCAGATCGAGGGAATGGGAGCCTTTCTCGAGAAGCGGCCGCCTCGCGCGATCACCCGACAGGACTGGCAAGCCGCGTCTGCGGGGTTCCCCTGGGCGCACGGCTCGGAATCCCGGTGGATAGGAAAGCGGAATAAGGAGGAGGCGTCGAGCCGAGACTGACGCCGCGGTGGCTCAGCTGGTAGAGCGGCTCCTTGGTAAGGAGCAGGCCGAGGGTTCAAATCCCTCCCGCGGCTGGTTTTTCTCTCCGGCCGCCATGATAAGCTTCTTCCGACAGGTTCGGCCGTGGACGACAATCGCTACGGGGGACGCGCGCGAGGCCTAATCTAACCGAGAGCGGTCTCGGGGATAGGCATGGCGCGGCGTCTCGCCGCCATCATGTTCACTGACCTGGTCGGCTTCACCGCCTCGGCGCAGGTTGACGAAGCCGCGACTCTCTCTCGCTTGCACGAAGAGGAAGCAATCCTCCGGCCGTTGTTCAAGCCGTACGGAGGTCGGGAAATCAAGTCCACCGGCGACGGATTCCTGATCGAGTTCGCCAGCGCTCTGAAGGCGACCGAATGCGCCGTCGAAATGCAGAGGCAGATGCGGGACCGCAACGCCAAATCTCCGACTTCCCCGATCCTGTTGCGAATCGGGATCCACGTCGGAGACGTAGAGGAAGTCGGTGGGGACATCCTGGGGGACGCCGTCAACATTGCTGCTCGCATTCACCCCTTCTGCGATCCCGGAGGCGTTTGCCTCTCCGAGCAGGTCGTTCCCCATCTTCGGAACAAGCTGCCCGCCAAGCTGGAGCGTCTCGGGCAAAAATCGCTCAAGGGCGTTCAGGAACCGGTCGCGCTCTATCGCGTCGTACTTCCCGGCACCGTACGCGGGCGGTCGACCGAGCGCCCCTCTCTCCCCCGGCTGGCCGTCCTCCCCTTCGCGAACATCAGCCCCGACTTCAACGATGACTACTTTGCGGATGGCCTCACCGAGGAGCTGATCTCCCGCCTTTCCCGGATCCGGGGACTCCGGGTCATCGCGCGAACGTCGATCGGTCAGTACAAGGGTACGGAGAAGCCCATTGCTCAGATCGGCTCCGAACTCGGCGTCGAATCGGTACTCGAAGGGAGCGTTCGGAAGGTCGGGGATCAAGTCCGTATCTCCGTCCAGCTGATTGACGTCCGGACCGAAGAACATCGATGGGCGGAGACGTACGACCGGAAGATCGAGAAGGTGTTCGAGATTCAAGCCGAGCTCGCGGAGAGGGCCGCGAGCGCTCTTCAAGTGGAACTGTTGGAGTCGGAGCGAGCCGCCATTCAAGAGAGACCGACATCCAGCCTTGTCGCGTACGAGGCCTACCTTCGAGGGATCCAGGCGTGCCAACGCTTTTACTTGGAAGGGGCCGGGCGCGAGGATGAACTCAATCGCCGAGCAATCGGGCACTTTGAAGAGGCAATTCGAGAGGATCCCCGATTCATCGAAGCCTATGCGTACCTGGCCAACCTCCTGATCTCGCTTTCCGGGGACGTTCTTCCTAAGGAGGAAGTTTTGCCCCGGGTCCGGGAACTGACGGCCAGGGCCACCGAACTGAATCCGCGCTCGTCGGAAGTCCACACCGCCGTGGGGAATCTCGCGATGCAATTCGACCGCGACTGGCCCGGGGCCGAGGCCGAATTGCAGCAGGCCATCTCGCTCAACCCGAGCAATGCGATGGCTCACTTCTGGTACGGGGTACTCCTTCACCGAATCCAGAGGTTCAACGAGGCGGTCAAACAGTATCGCGCTGCGATCGAACTTGACCCGTTGTGGCCCCCTGCGAAAACGAACCTCGCTTGGAACCGAGCATTCTGCGGAGATACAGAATCCGCGATCGATGATTGCCACCGACTCATGGAACGATTTCCTGAGAGCGAGCGCTTTCGTGTCCTGCTCGCGTGGATCTACGTGCTAGCCGGCCGAGCCGAGGAGGCCCTCAGGCTGGTCGAGCCGATGACCGGCCCAGGCGAGGCCGTGATCACGGCGAATCGATACGGAGTCTTGGCGTACCTTGGAAAGCCCGAGGGAGCCCGAGCTCAATTGGACCTGTGGCGAGCGGGGCGTTCAGCGAAGTACATGTCGCGTTTTGACGCCGCCGCGCTGTATGCAAGCTTGGGTGAGAAGGAGTCGGCGATCGGATTGTTGGCGCAGGATTTTCGAGAGAGTCGGTTTCCGGCGTGGGCTTCGTGCTGGGGCCCCTACTTCGACTCTATTCGCAGGGACCCGCGATTCATCGCACTCCTTCGGGAAATGAAGTTGCCCACCACGCTGGCTCGACCGACTCCCCTGCTGCATAACTCCGGTCCGGGGTGAAGACAGGCACTCTCCCGCGATCCCCGAATGGGGGGCCCGACGATAGCGGGGTGTCCCCGGCGCCGGTAGTCACCCTCCTCCGAGTGGAGCCACCAACCGCGGGCACCGGAAGGGATTCGAACTTTCGCTAAATCCCTCCCGCGGCTGTAAAATGACTCGAAGAGACCCGTGTGCATCGGCCCGCCATCCCGTCGAGAGCCGCGAACGGCCACGCCCTACAGTCCTTCGAGCCCCTCCTCCCGGCAACCTGTTCATTCTGGTGGGGAAGGTGTGGAACGAGCGATCGGCGGCCGCGCTGAGTGCCGACCCGGGGCCGAGCGAAGTCGGGGGCAGTGGAGGATGAGGGCACTGATAGACCGAGCATTTGGGTCACCCCAGAAGGGAGAGCCGACTCCGTGAGACGCGTCTCGATGGGGGACTTCCGCCCGAAGACCTTGCAGGACATTATCGGCCAGCCCGACGTGATCCTGCGACTTCAGCGATTGGCGAAGGGGGTCCGGAACGGCGTCCGCCGAGGGACCCGAGCTCCTAGACGCAGGCCTTCTCGGGCCGGGGGTTCCTCGATTCCGGTTCCGGCGGACTCACTTACTCCGGTTCCAGGCGTGCCTCACGACGCAGGAGGGCCGCCGCCTCCTCCCGATTGGCCGCCTCGAGATCGGCGTCGGCGCCGAGCTTCTTTCGGTCGATCTGCTGAACGAGTCCGAAGAGCCACTCGAACTCGTGCATGATCAGCGGGTCCTTGGTCGCGCTACGGGCTCGCCCGATCACGTCCACCGGATGGCGGAGCGCAGTGTAGTACCCGCTCACCCACGTTCCGAAGGCCTCCCAGACGAGTTCGGGCTTCAGCACCTTCGAGTGGGTCAGGGATCCCACGAGTTCGAAGAACGCCGCTACCTCCAGGTTGTTGATGTCGTCATGCTGCTGGGCGAGGAGTCGTTCGGCGAGCAGCCTCCTTCTCCGTCGGTACGCCGGTGAATCGAATCGTTCTCGAAGGGACAGCACCGCATTCGCACTGTTGAGATGCTGAGAGACACGGACCTGCCACCAGAGCAGGACGACGGTCCCGATGGCCACCGCCCAGGCTGCCGCCGCCGTGAGCGTGGTCGTATCGATCGCCATCGTCCCCCGGTCGTTCGCACGTGTGCGAGCCTATAAACCGAGGGGCTACCCCACCCTATCTCAAGTCTCTCTGCAACATATCGAGGGTCTCTCCCCATCCTCCCTGGAAGCCGGCTTCGAGGTCTTCGATCTCCCCCGGGAAGGAACCCATCTTGAGGATCTTCACCAGGACCGTCACTCGCGTCCTCTGCCGACCGAGCTCCTCGAACTTGATCGTTTGCAACGCTTCGAACGGAGTGGTGCCGTCCCGGAATTCCGTTTGGCTCCGGAAGACCAGCAGCTCGGGAACGACCACTTCCAGAACGGTCCCCGTCGTCTTGGCGACATTCCCTTCGCTCCCGCGATCGTGAATCCGGATCGCGCCTCCGGGCGTGGCATCGAACTCGAACACGAGTTTGACCGCCCCCTCGGGACCCCAAAACTTGGCCGCTTTCCTCTCGTTCGTGAACATCTCGAAGACCGACTTCCGAGGGAAATCGTAGTCCCGGGAAATGTGCACCGCGTTTCGCGCTCCGTCTGCTGCTTCGTTCTGCCACTTCTGGTTCATGCTTGTTCCTCCTTCAGCGACTTCTCCAGCCGGTCGAGTCGACTCTCCCACAGCCGCCCGATCTCGGCCGTCCACACCTCGATCTGGCGCATGGCCTTGGGATTGAATGAGTAGAGCCGTTGCTGGGCCTTCTTCTCCATCCGGAGAACGTGCGCTTCTCGCAGCACCTTGAGGTGCTGGGAGATCGCTTGGGGGGTCACATCGAATTCATCGCAGATCTCGGACGCACTCAGCCGGCCTCGGTGGACCAGAATCTCAACGACCTTGCGTCGGCGCGGCTCGGCCAGGGCGTGGAAGGCGTCCACGACCCCGTTATACAGTTGTTGCTTGATAAAGTTATTTCTTTAGTATGCTGGACGGAGAAGCCCCGCGTTGCCCCCCCTCGACTTGGGTCCGTTCGGTGCCCCGTCGGCCGAACCGATGCCAGGAGATCGTTCCGACCGTTCGGCGGACGGGCGCTCCCGAAATTCTCGTGCGGGAACCTGCCCTGTGCGCACTCGCTCGGCGCACCCTGTGCCGGGAAAGTCCGGTCCGGGGCGGCTCGCCTCCTTCCGGAAGTGAGCGCGTTGGGGACGACCGGGCTAGTCGAGCTCCTGATGTAC
>JASHUP010000242.1 GCA_030039915.1 Thermoplasmata archaeon
CACTTCTCGAACGAGCCCCCGACGACCTCGGGCCCGGCCCCGAGCGACCCTTCGGGAGCGAGGACCTCTCCCCGGAACAGCTCGTCCGCGTCGACGCCCTTGAGGGCGATCCCCACGCGCTCCCCGCACGTCGCCTCCGATCGGTCGACGTCGTGCACCTGGATCGAACGGATGTCGACCGTCTTGGCGGCCGGCCAGAGCCGGAGCCGGTCATGACCGTGCAGCGTTCCGCGGCGCACGACGCCGAGCGCGACCGCCCCCACTCCTTTCACGGGAAAGGAGTGGTCGATCGGCACCAGCACCGGACCGTCCACTACGGGCGCGGACCAGCCGTCGAGGAGCTCTCGCAGGTGTGGGAGGTCGAGCGGAAGGCGGGGTGCGGATTCGAGCCGACCCCCTTTGAGCGCGCGGGCGAGCTCGGCCTCGCCGACCCCCTTCCCGAGGACGACCGTCGTCGGTACCCCGGCGAGCTCGACGGTCGCGATCGTCTCGGCCACCGGACGGGTGAGCTCGGGGACGATGAGGAGGCAACGGTCCGCCATCGACAGCGCCGTCAGCAACGGCGAGAACTTCTCGGGGAACTGGGTCGGCTCGACCAGGGTCGTCGCGTGACCCTCCGTGACGGTATTGTAGAGCGTGAGGTCCGACGAGGTACCTTTCTTGCCGAGCTCCTTCGTGATGTCGGGGGCGCCGACGACCGCGACCGTGACGGCGGTCATGGCGACCGCGACCCTCCCTTGGAGGCCATCGCCGAAAGGACGATCTTGCCCTCTTTGGCGTCGACGCGGACCTCGCTCCCGTCGCGGACCTCCCCGCCAAGCAACTTCGCCGTGAGCGGGTCCACCACGAGACGCTGGATCGTCCGCTTCAACGGTCGAGCTCCGAACGTGGGGTCGAAGCCCTCCGTCGCGAGGAGCGATCGCGCCGCGGGCGTCGCGGAAAGACGGATCCGTCGGTCGGCCAGTCGAGCGGTCACGAGGGCGAGCTGGAGGTCGACGATCTGCTCGATCTCGGGTTCGGTCAGGGCGTGGAAGATGACGACCTCATCGAGCCGGTTCAGGAACTCGGGCCGGAACTGCGCCCGGAGGGCCGGCTCGAGCAGCTTCCGCCGCTCCTCGTCGCTTTGGGCGTCCGCGATGAGCTCGGAGCCCAGGTTGCTCGTCAGGATGACGAGCGTGTTGCGGAAATCGACCGTGCGACCCTGGCCGTCCGTGAGGCGACCGTCGTCCATCAGTTGCAGCAGCACGTTCACGACGTCCGAGTGCGCCTTCTCGACCTCGTCGAACAGGATCACCGTGTACGGCCGGGAGCGCACGGCTTCGGTGAGTTGTCCGCCCTCCTCGAACCCGACGTACCCCGGCGGCGCACCGATGAGCCGGGCCACGGTGTGCTTCTCCATGTACTCGCTCATGTCGATCCGCACGAGCGCCTTCTCCGAGTGGAACAGGAATTCGGCGAGCGCTTTCGCGAGCTCCGTCTTGCCCACCCCGGTGGGCCCGATGAACAGGAACGTCCCGATCGGTCGGTTGGGGTCCCCGAGGCCCGAACGGGACCGACGCACCGCCTTCGCGACCGCGGCGACCGCCTCGTCCTGGCCGACCACCCGCTTCTCCAGAAATTCCTCCATGTGGAGGAGGCGCGTCATCTCTCCCTCGAGGAGACGGGTCACGGGGACGCCGCTCCACTTCGAGACCACGAGCGCGACGTCGTCCTCCGTCACCTCCTCCCGGAGGAGGGAGGACGTCCCGGGACCCTCCACCTCCTTCGTGAGCGCATCGATCTTCTTCTGGAGCTCCGGCACGGTTCCGTAGCGTAGCCGAGCTGCGACCTCAAGGTCACCGGCCCGCGAAGCCTGCTCTTCCTGGCCCTTCGCCTCCTCGAGCTGCGCGCGCAGCGCACGAAGCGATTCGACGTGCTCCTTCTCGCGCTGCCAGCGTACGAGGAGTCCCTTCTCTTTCTCCTTGAGGTTCGCGAGCTCCTTGTCGAGCGACTTCAGCCGTTCCCGGCTCGAGGTGTCGCGTTCCCGGGCGAGCGCCGTGCGTTCGATCTCGAGTTGGCGGATGCGGCGGGAGAGCTGGTCCAGCTCGTCGGGGCGGGAATCGAGGCTCAACCGGACCATCGAGGCGGCTTCGTCGATCGCGTCGATCGCCTTGTCCGGGAGGTGACGGTCCGGGATGTATCGGGCGGAAAGGGTGGCGCCGGCCACGAGCGCCGAGTCGTGGATCTTCACCCCGTGATGGCGTTCGTATCGCTCCCGCAGGCCCCGGAGGATCGAGATCGTGTCCTCGACGGTCGGCTCGG
The DNA here is from genome assembly GCA_030039915.1 of Thermoplasmata archaeon. The sequence continues at coordinate 2,302 of JASHUP010000242.1, forward strand.
CGACCGTGACCGGTTGGAATCGGCGTTCGAGAGCGGCGTCCTTCTCGATGTAGCGACGGTACTCTTGCGTCGTCGTCGCTCCGATGCAGTGCATCGTGCCTCGGGCGAGCGCGGGCTTCAGCAGGTTCGACGCGTCCAGCGCTCCGCCCTCGGTCGCGCCCGCGTGGACGAGCGTGTGGAGCTCGTCGATGAACAGGATGACCTGCCCGTTGGATCGCTCGACCTCTTTGAGGACGGCCTTGATCCGTTCCTCGAACTCCCCGCGGAACTTGGCCCCGGCGAGCAAGCTGCCGAGGTCCAGCGCCACGATCCGTTTCTCGCGCAAGGAGTCCGGGACGTCCTTGTTCGCGATCCGCTGGGCGAGCCCTTCGACGACCGCGGTCTTGCCGACCCCCGGCTCGCCGACCAGCACCGGGTTGTTCTTGGTCCGCCGAGAGAGGATCTGGATGACCCGTCGGATCTCGTCGTCCCGGCCGATCACCGGGTCGAGCTTCCGTTCGTGGGCGAGCGTGGTGAGGTCCTTGCCATACTTCTCGAGCGCCCGATATTGCGCTTCCTCGGTGCGGCTTTCGACGGGATGGTCGGGCCCCCGGACCTCTCGCAGGGCGGCCTCGACCGCCGGTCGCCGTACGCCGAACTCGGCGAGGAGGCTCGCGGCGGGGGACGGAACCGAGAGCAACCCGAGCAGGAGCTCGTCGGCGGTCGTGTAGCGGTCTTTCCGCTTCTCGGCCTCGGCTTCCGCCGCGTCGATCACCTTGGAGAGGTCTCGCGAAAGGTATTGGTCGGAGGGGGCGACGTGGTCGGCGGTCGGAAGCTTCTGCAGTCGTTCCGTCGCCCGGGCGAGGAGTCGGTCGACGGGTACCTGCAGTCCCGCGAGCAACGCCGCGGTCGGACTTTCGGGGGAATCGAGGAGGGCGGTGAGCAGGTGCTCGGGCTCTACGGACGGGTGGCGGAGCTCGGCCGCCCGCTGGAACGCCTTTTCGAGCGCTTCTCGGGCGGCGTCGGTGAGCCGTTCGAGGTGCATGGGCGGCGTCGTATCCGGGCGAGCCGATTTAAGGCCACCACCTGTCCCGGGGGCTGTGGCCGACCTCGCCGTCCGATGTGCCGGGGTAAGCCTCCGAAATCCGTTCCTCCTCGCGTCGGGGATCTGGGGAGAGAGCGGGGTTTCGCTCTCGGGCGTGTGGAACGCGGGAGCGGGCGGGGTCATCACGAAGTCGATCGGGTCCTCCTCCCGACCGGGGTACCCGAACCCGACCGTCGAAACGTACGAGCAGTGGGGCCTCCTGAATGCGATGGGCCTCCCGAATCCGGGAATGGACGAGTATCCCCGGGAGATCGAGGTCGCCCGCCGTGCGGGCGCCACCGTGATCGGCTCGGTCTTCGGGGGAAGCGCGGAGGAGTTCGCGCGGCTCTCGACGCGGATGGCGGCGACGGGCGTCGCCGCGCTCGAGCTCAACTTGAGTTGCCCTCACGCCGAGGGATTCGGGACGGAGGTCGGCGGTACTCCCGCGGACGTCGAGCGGATCGTCCAGGCCGTCACCGAAAAGGTGACCATCCCGGTGATCGCCAAGATTACCCCAAACACGAACGATGCCGCCGGCCTCGCGCTCGCGGCCCAGCGCGGCGGTGCGGCGGCGGTGAGCGCGATCAACACCCTCCGCGCACTCGCGATCGATGTCCGCCTTCGCCGCCCGGTGCTGTCGCACGGGTTGGGAGGGCTCAGCGGACCGGCGATCAAGCCGGTGGGGCTGGCCTGCGTCTGGCAGATCTACGAGAAGGTCACGATCCCGATCATTGGCGTGGGAGGGATCGCGACGGCGCACGACGCCCTCGAGTACGTGATGGCCGGGGCGCGGGCGCTGGAGGTCGGCACCCAGGTCACCTTCGAAGGGGTCGGGGTATTCCCGCGTCTCACCCGAGAGCTCTCGAGCCTGCTCGACGAGCTGGGGTTCTCTCGAGTGGAGGACGCCGTCGGGGTCGCGCACCAGGCTTCATCCGCACGGTCGGGGTGACGGTCACCGTCGTTCGTCGACCAATCGCTATAACGGCGTTCCGCTAGGACTCGGGCGTGCGGACGGTCGTGCCGGTCACCGAACGGGTCCTGGAGACTCCCTCGACCGTCACGCTGCGATTCGATTACTCTCCGACGGCCGACCCCGGCCAGTTCGTGATGGTCTGGTTGCCGGGCGACGACGAGCTGCCGATGTCCCTGTCGTACACCGACGGCCCGCACA
>JASHUP010000243.1 GCA_030039915.1 Thermoplasmata archaeon
AGGAGTTCCCGTCGACCAGTCGGTCGCGATGACCGGCTCGCTCTCCGTGCGCGGGCAGGTGCTCCCCGTCGGCGGAGTCACCGCGAAGGTCGAGGCCGCCGCGGACTCCGGGATCAAACGCGTGCTCGTCCCCGAGGCGAATCTCGACGACCTCGTCCTCGAGTCTCGCTACCGCGGCATCGTCGAAGTGATCCCCGTCCGCACGCTGCGGGACGTGCTGAAGTACGCCCTGGTCGGACAGGGCTCTCAGAAGGAGTCGCTGCTGGAACGCCTCTCCGCCATGGTCCGTGCGACCAGCCGGTCGGCGGAGGAGATTCCCTCGCCGGCCTCGCCGACCGCACCCCCGGGCCGGCCGGCCGGATCGTGAGAGGAACGTTCCGGGTCCCGGCGCACGGGCCGGCGGTTTCACGACCCATTCCGGGACCGTCCGGGCCGGAGGAAGAGGAGAATCGGTTCGTCAATCGCCCGTGCTACGAGTTCAACGACGACCTCCACTCCGCGTGGAACGATCGCCACTGCGAGCACTGCCGCCATTATCTCACCGCGCGCTGCCCGCACATCGACGAGTTCCTGGACGACGTGGAGGATTTGACCCCCGAGTGATATCGGACGACCCGTGCGAGGCTTGCTGATCGGCCGTTTCCAACCGTTCCACGGCGGTCATCTCGAGGTCGTCCGGTCGATCCGCGCGGACCGCCCCGCCGCTTCCCTCATCATCGGAATCGGGAGCGCGGAGGAGTCGTACACCTGGCAGAACCCGTTCACCGCCGGTGAGCGCATCGAGATGATCGACCGGGCGCTCACCGAGGCGAAGGTGCCGGGGGTCCTGCTCGTCCCCATCCCCGACATCTCCCGTCACGCGCTCTGGGTGAACTATCTGGAGGCGCTCCTGCCTACGTTCGACCGCGTCTACACCAACAACCCGCTCACCCGGATCCTCTTCGAGCGGTCGGGGTACCTCGTGGAGAGCCCGCCGCTGTTCGACCGGGCCCGCTTCGAGGGGGTCCGGATCCGCGAACAGCTCGCGGACGGGGCCGACTGGAAGCACGCGGTCCCTCCGGCCGTCGGTGCCTACCTCGATGAGGTCGGTGCGCCGGCCCGTCTCCAGGTCCTGAAGCAGGCGACGGGACGGTTCGGTCGGGGATCGCCGTGAGCGTCACGGACCCTGAGCAGGACCCGGGCCTCCGGCCCCGGCCGAGGTTCGAGTCGTTGCCCGCGTGGGCCGGGCCGACCACCCGCCTGATGCACGGCGCCCGGCGGCCCGAGTACAACGCGGGCGCCCTCGTGACGCCGATCTATCAGACGACGACGTACCACTTTCCGAGGGAGTTCTCGGAATCGGCCGACAAAGGCGGGACCTACCTCTATTCCCGCCTCGCGAACCCGACGGTCGAGGCGCCGACTGAGATCCTCCGACAGCTCGAGGGAGGCGAGGCAGCGCGGCTCTTCGCCTCGGGGATGGGTGCGTTCTCGAGCCTCCTCCTCTCGCTCCTCCGTGCCGGCGATGAGGTGGTTGCGCTGGACGTTCTCTACGGGGGTACGCTCGATCTGCTGACGGACGTGCTCCCCCGTTTCGGGGTCCGGGTCCGGTTCGTGGGCGAGAGCGAAGCGCGCGAACCCGAACGCCTGCTCTCGGAACGGACCCGCCTCGTTTGGCTCGAGAGCCCGACCAACCCCCTCCTGTCGGTCCACGACATCTCGCGATGGGCCAAGGCGGCGGACGCGGTCGGCGCGGTCCTGGTCGTCGACAACACGTTCGCGACGCCGATCAATCAGAACCCCCTCGCCCTCGGCGCCGACCTGGCCGTGCACAGCGCGACGAAGTACTTGGGCGGCCATCACGATCTTCTCGGAGGGGCGATCGTCGGTCCGGACGACCTCCTGAGCCGGATCGACTCGAAGGGGAACCTCGGAGCCGCACCGGATCCGTTCGCGGCGTTTCTGCTCGGGCGTAGCCTAAAGACCCTCGCGTTGCGCGTCGCCCGCCACAACGAGAACGGTCGACGCGTCGCGGAGGCGCTGAGCGAACACCCGGCGGTGAACCACGTCTACTATCCCGGCCGAGCCAGCTCCCTCGAAGAGGAGATCGCGGCGCGGCAGATGCGGGGGCGAGGAGGGATGCTGACCCTCTCCCTCCGCGGGGGAGTGACCGCGGCCGAGAGCTTTGTGCGCAAGTTGCGGTTCGTCCACTCGGCCGCGAGCCTCGGAGGCGTCGAGAGCCTCGCGAGCGTGCCCGCGCTGACCTCCCACCGCCACTTGAGCGCCGCCGAACGGGATGCGCGGGGGATCGACTCGGGCCTGGTCCGGCTCTCGCTCGGGATCGAGGAGACCGATGACCTCGTCCGTGACCTGACCGAGTCGCTCGACGCGCTGCGCTAACCGGCGCGGCGCCACCATTATAGCCCGACCTCCCTCGTCGGACGGTTCACGCCACTGTAGCTCAGTCTGGCAGAGCGGCTGATTCGTAATCAGCAGGTCGGGGGTTCAAGTCCCTCCAGTGGCTGCTCTTCGAGCCGTCGCGAAGAGACCGAGGCGTTCCGGTACATTCCAGCGAAGGGGAGCGCTCTCTCCCGTCACCCTTCCCCGGCGGAATGGATCGTGTTCGGAACGGCGTCCTCTTCCCGACCTATCGATTTTTGACCCGGCGCGGGATCTGCGCGGGCATGAGTCCGAACAAGAAAATCATCGAGACGTATCTTGCCGGCACGGACCGGGCGACGGTCGCTGCGCTCCTCGCCGATGACGTAGAGTGGATCGAGTGGGGCGACGGAGTCCCCCGCTCCGGGGTCCGAACGCACGGGAGAAAGGCGTTCATCGAGAACTTTGGAAGCGACGAGCTTCGAACCGAGGTCACGCGACTGACCGAGGAGGGCGACGTGGTCGTGGCGGAGGGCGTCGCGCACGTGCTCAAGAAGGACGGCGCGACTCTCTCCGTTCGATTTTGCAACATCTTCGAACTGGAGAACGGCCGGGTGAGGCGGCTCAATTCGTTCGGGGCGCTCCTCAAGGACTCCGCCTAGAGCGACCCGATTCACGCGCCGGTCGACGACGACGCGAGGTCCGGTACGGGTCCGACCGGACCTCCTGCGTCGACCCTCCGTCCCCCGCTCGGGAGACGGCGCTCATCCCGAAGGGCGGTCCTTGATCCGACCGACGTCATGTGCCCATCGGATCCAGCTGTAGATCGGGGCGTCGACATCGATCTGCCAGAGGAGGGCATTGAGCTCGCCGAGATGCTGGAGCTCCTCTTCGACCAGGTGCCAGAGCACCTCTCGGATCGGAATATTGCAATCGTGGTCCGACCCGCGGCCTTTCGGTCTCGCAATCGTCCTTTGGAGGTCGGTCTCGGTCAGGGCTGCCGCAAAGCGCTGGACATGGCTTTCGAGGTAGGTCTCGAACGCCCGTACCTCCGCCAGGCTGGGAGGTTCTCCGATCTCGGGCTCCGGGGGCGGGAAAGCCTCGGGGGAACAGTTCTTGATCCAGAAGTACAGCGCCCCCGAAGAATGCGCCAGAATGTCCAGGAGCGAAGGGAACGACGCACCCCGGTCCCGAGAGAGCTCCTCGGAGGGAAGCGTCTCAAACACCTCAAGGTAGCCTCGGCGTGCGGCGGCGAGGTAGGAGAACCACTCCCTTAGGGAATCCAGTTCGGAAACCAACTCACCTCACCTTCGGGGTCGCCTCCGAAATAGCACCCGCCTAAAGAAGGGATTCTACGGTGCGAGGGCCCCGCACGCAGCCGCCCGCAGGGACTGGAACCGCTGGTGCGAACCCCTCAGCCAATTGCAATTGCCGTTTCGAGATTCGTCGCTGCCTCGTCCGTCCTATACCGAGGTCTCGGGCTCGCGCGGCCTCGGGATTTCCGCCCGAGGAATAATCTAATCGCACGTAGTTCATCGGGGCCGGCATGTCGCGGCGACTCGCCGCCATCATGTTCACCGACATCGCGGAGTACACCTCGCTCTCCCAGAGCGATGAGACGGCCGCCCTCGGTCTGCTTCGCGACCAGGAACGACTAGTTCGTGGACTCCTCGAGGTTCATGAAGGTCGTCTGGTGAAATCGATGGGAGACGGCCTTCTGATCGAGTTCTCGAACGCTCGCAACGCGGTGACCTGTGCCGCAGATCTTCAACGGCACCTTCACGAGCGCAATACGCAGGAGCCACCGCCTGCGCTCCGGATGCGGATCGGCATCCATTTAGGAGACGTCGAGGGGACCGGTTCGGACATCCTCGGGGACGCGGTGAACATCGCTTCTCGAATCGAACCGCTCGCAGAGCCCGGAGGTGTCTGCCTATCGGAGCCGGTCTACTTGCAGGTCCGCAGCAAGGTTCCCTATCGGCTGGAAAAGCTCGGACCGCAGACCCTGAAGGGAGTTCGCGAGCCGGTGGAGGTCTACCGCCTCGCACTTCCTTGGGGGACCGAGCCGCTCACGACCCCCGCCCCCACGCATCCCCGGTTGGCGGTCCTTCCCCTCGCGAACATCAGCCCCGATCCCTCGGACGAGTACATCGCCGATGGCCTCACCGAGGAGCTCATTTCCGTTCTCTCCCAGATTGGCGGTCTGCGGGTCATTGCACGAACGTCGGTCATTCAGTACAAGTCGTCGCCCAAGTCAATCCCGCAGGTCGGGGCCGAGCTCGGCGTCAGCGCAGTCCTCGAGGGGAGCGTGCGAAAGGCGGGCGACCGACTACGCATCACCGCTCAGCTGATCGACGTGGCGTCGCAGGAACATACCTGGTCGGCGTCGTACGACCGGAAGCTGGACGATATTTTCGCCATCCAGACGGAGGTCGCCGGGCAGATCGCGGACGAACTCGAGATCAAGGTCGCCGCTTCGGAGGGAACTCGCCTGCGAGAGAAACCGACCACCCGCCCCGACTCGTACCTGGCCTACCTCAAGGGGCGGAGCGCACTTGCCGGTCGGTACTCGCCCGCCTCGATCCTGCAGGCCAAGAAACAGTTCGAGCTCGCGGTCGCGATCGACCCGACCAATGCCCGAGCATTTTCCGGACTCGCCGACGCGCTGTTCTGGATGGTGTGGTGGGGGGGTCCCGAGGGACAGCGATCCGACTGGGACGACCAAGCCCGGGCCAATGCCGTCCGCGCCGTCGAGCTCGATCCGGGCCTCGCCGAGGCCCATTGCTCGCTGGCGGCGATCCTCTGGGAGGACCGCGACTATCCCGCGGCCGAACAAGAGTTTCGTAAAGCCCTCAGCCTGAACCCGAGCTACGCGCTGGCGCACCGGCACTATGCCAACCTTCTGATGGACGCGGGTCGTCCTGAGGAGGCCCTTCGGGAGATCGCCCTGGCGACGGAGCTCGATCCCCAGTCCCTGCTCACGAGACTCCAGCACAATCAGTTCCTTGCGTTCCTGAGGAGAGCCGAGGAAGCGAGGAGCGTCGCCGAACAGATCGGACGGATGGCTCCGGATTCCACCGAGTACCACAGTGCCCTCAGCATGGCCGCGTGGGGGGCCCAGAATCTCGACGAGGCCCTGAAGGAGGAGGCCAAGGCGCTGGAGCGCCATCCTCACCCCGAGCGGCGGTCACGACACCTTCGTGTGTTCTTCCTCATCCGCAAAGGCGAACGCGACCAAGCGCTACCGATCCTCAAAGATTTCGAGCAGTCTCCCGCTCGTACCGTATTCCGCACCGAGGCGCTGGCGGGGGGGTACGCGCTTCTCGGTGACTTTGACCGGGCCTTTCATTTCTTGGATGAGGGAATCGAGAGCCGTGCGCTCGCGTTCCAGATCTTCCGCACCGACCCGGTGTTCGAGCCGCTCCGGGCCGATCCTCGGTTCGGCCAACTGCTCCAGCGGATGAAGCTCGCCTAGAGAGCGCGGCGAGGCGATCAGGAGCTCCCCGAGCGAGCCAAGACACTGAGGGCCTCGATGGTCGCCCACCGACTCGGCTCGTGAAGCGGCTCGAGCAGGATCGGGGACACGGGATTCCGGAGGCGGTAGTCCGCGAGCGCTGGGTCGATATCCGGATGGGCTGCGTCGAGTGCCCAGCTCCCGTCGGGTAACCGTTTACTGCGCAACCAGCGAAGCGCCGGCCCCAACCGTCGGTCGGAGCCGTAGCCAAGTCGGGAGAGGATCCGAAGCCCGACCAGCACGTCGTAGTAGTAGTGATTCGGGTAATGAATGCGGAACCACGGGGCGTACTTCGTCCGGCCCTCCACCATGAGGCGGTGGCTCAGGTAGAATTCCGCCCCTCGCTCGACCGACCGCCGCATCGATGCGTCGCGGTCCCGTTCGGGAATCTCCGCGAGCGCCGCGAGTCCTTCCCAACCATCGAGCGTTCCGGTCCGGGACGGGAAGCAGTGCCAGCCGCCGTCCGCTTTCTGGGCTCGCACGATCCAGTCGATCGATCGCTGGACCACCGGGTGGTCGAGGTAGCCGAACCGCACGAGCGTCCGGACCGCGTTTCCGGTGACGCAGATCTCTCCCGCCGTTCCCGAGAGGTCCCCGCCGCGCGCACTCCATCGATCGAGGATCAGCTCCGCGGTGCGCCGAATGCGTGGGTCCTTGCGGGTCATGCCGAGGTCGGAGAGCACGATGGCGATCCAGTTGGTCACGATGTACTTCGGGACGTACAGGTCCCGGGCGGTCGTGCCCGGGGTGACCCAGTGGCCGTCGGGGAATTGGGACCTCAGAAGATAGGCCGCCCACCCGACGCGGCCGATCTCCTTCGTGGCGGCTCTCACGCGAGGGTCGTCGGAGGATCGACCATCGACCTCGATCCAAAACCGGGCCCGGACGCTCGGGTCGGCGTTGGGTCCGGTGAGCCACCGTCGGAGCCGAGGGGCCAGTCGCATGGACTCCCCGAGACGAGGTCGGTTATTAATCGCTCTGCGGCCGCGAGAGTGACGGGTGCGGAGGGCCGCCGGAAGAGGGGACTCTTCTGGTGCTCGGGAGGCGAATCTCCCTTCCCGGGGAGTGGAAGACCGCTTCTGCCCGGTTCGATAGGTTTTCAAGGAATGCGCACGCGTGAAAGAGCGAGTCCAGTCCGATGGCCGCCACCGTCCTCCCCACGCACTCCCACCCGCCCGGGATCTATCGCCTCGCGCGAGCGTTCCGCTGGCTCAGCACGCTCGTCGTGGTCGTGCTCATCCTCTACGCGGGAACGGTCGTCTACTCGGCGTACGAGGTCGCGCGGTCGAGCCCGCAATCGCACGGGTTCACGGCGATGTTCGCACCGAACGGCACGGTCGAGATCGAAGGGTCGTTCTCCCTCTCGAATCCGGGATTTTACCCGATCCAGTCGTTCTCCCTGACGGCTCGGGTTACGAACGCCTCCGGGGTCTTTCTCGGCGACCTCAAGGTCGGTCCCACCGAAATCGCCCCGTCGTCCACCGGTGTGTTCCCGCTCGCGGTCTACCTGCCGGTCACCGCCGGGAGCGCCGCGGCGTCGCTGCTCACCGAGGACCAGTATCTCGGACTGGATGCGTGGGGCAATGCCACCTACGCCTACGTGTTTCCGCTCTCTGTCACGCTCAGCGAGACGCGTTCCTGGGGGGCGCCGTTCGAAGGGTTCAGCGCGACCGCGGGCACCCCGACCGGCGGGCCGGGGGGCATCACGGTGCCCGTGACGATCACGTTCACGAACGACGCGAGCTTTACCGAAGACGGAACGCTGGCCATCACGATCGCGTCCTCCGGGGGAACGGCCTGCGGGGGTACCTCCTTCCCGATCGACGTCCCGCCCGGGAACCTCTACGACCAGACCGAGAGCGTCTCGCTCGCCGCGGGGTGCTCGCCCGCGGGCGGTTCGGTGCTCTCCACCTACACGAGTGAGGGGACGACCATCGTCCTCCCTCCGGAGGCGATCCCGTGAGCGCCCCGAGCCCGAAGCCGGCCCCGCCTCGCGTCGTGACCGGCTATCACATCCCGTCGCTCGGCTACCGAATCCTCGTCGCGGCCCTGCGACTCATCCCATCGTTCCTGCTGTTGATCGCCCTCCCGATCGCGGTCCTCGACTTCGCGAGCTCGAAGGGGCTCGCGATTCCGATCTCCACCAGCGCGGTCGCGATCGGCGGCCTCGCCCTGCTCGCCCTCGGCACCGCGCGGTACATTGCGAAGCCGACCCGCGCCTTCGGTCCGCTCTCGATCGCGAATTCGCTCGCCGGGGCCGTCTATCTGCTGTACGCGATCTCTCGCTCCCCGTACCGACTCGTGATCCCCGGGGGTTCGGCGACCGTGGTTGCCGGCTACGCGACGTTTCTCGAGCTCATGCTGCTGGCCCCCCTCTTCGGGATCGTCGCCGGAATCCTCACGACCATCGAGGACGCACGGTCCCCGACCGAACGGCTGCCCTTCGACTTCCCGGCGTGAGAGGCTCGGGGTTAGGCCCCCGTGACGGTGGCCTCGACGATCCGCACCGGCGAGCGGGGCCGGTCGTTGCGGTCCCGTGGGACCGCGGCGATCTTCTCCACGACGTCCTGGCCCGAGCGGACCTTGCCGAACACGGCGTGCTTCTTGTCGAGCCACGGGGTCGCCGCGAGCGTGATGAAGAACTGACTTCCGCCGGTGTTGGGCCCGGCGTTGGCCATCGAGAGCACCCCCGGCCCGTCGTGGCGGAGCGTTGCGTCGAACTCGTCGGGGATCGTGTAGCCCGGGCCCCCCGTCCCGTCGCCGGTCGGACAGCCGCCCTGGATCATGAACCCCGGGATCACGCGGTGGAACGTGAGACCGTTGTAGAACCCCTTACGGACGAGCGAAACGAAGTTCCCCACGGTCTTCGGAGCGCGGTCCTGAAAGAGCTCGATCCGGATGTCGCCGACAGTCGTTCGAAGCGTCGCGGTCGGTTGGGCCATGCCGGTCGAACGCCCTCCGGAGCCAAAAGCGCAACCCCCGGCCCGCCGGCTTATGTGGAGGGGCGTGACTCCTCGCTCGGCGCCCGCCGGGAGGGTCACGGGGGCATCGAATGAACCGCGACATCGCCGGCATCGGGATCGTCTTCATCGTGCTCGGATTCGGCCTGGTGGCCTATCCGATCGTCTTCCTCGGAGGCGAGCAACTCGACCTGGAGCAGGAGATCGGTTTCCTGGTCGCGCCGCTCGGCCTCGTGGTCGTCATGCTCGGAGCGTTGGCCCAGGACCCCGAACGGACCACGGTCGGAGGTGCGTTCGGAAATCCCGAGATGGCCCTCCGACGGCCCGAGCGCGCCGGCCCTGCGCCCGTCGAGCCGCGCGCGACCCGCTTGTTCAACCCGCACGAGCCTGCCAACTGCCGCTTCTGTCGCACGGTGATCGCCGCGGACCTCGCGCAGTGCCCGAGGTGTGCACGGCCGCGCGAGTGCCGGAACTGCGGCCGGCCCCTCGGCATCGTCATCGACCGGCCGACGTGCCCGGCCTGCGGGCGGGCCGAACCGTTCTGCAACTGCCCGCAACTCGTCCGACCGGCGTCGAGCCCGGCCGGGAAACCGTCGACCCCCCGGAGGCGATAGGCGGTGCCCGTCGACCCGCTGCTCCCGAGGGGGATTGCCACCGGGGAGCTGCGGGCGCCGATCCTCGTCCGGTTCGACGGATCCTGCCAACCCCCGGGGGGGCGCGGCGTCGCCGGTTGGGGATTCATCATCGAGGGCCCCGGCCTTCGGATCGAGGACTGCGGCCTCGCTACCCGACCGTACTCGCCGCACTCGACGAACAACGTCGCCGAATACGTCGGGGCGATCCGTGCCCTCGAGCACCTGCGGTCGATGGGCTACGCCGGGGACGTCGTCGTGGAGGGGGATAGCCAACTCGTGATCCGTCAGATGAACGGTACGTACGAGGTGCGGGCGGAGCATCTGAAGGCGTACCACGACTGGCTGGGCCAGCTCGCCCGCACGTTTCACTCGGTCGAGTTCCGCTGGATTCCGCGCGAAGAGAACGCGGCCGCGGACGCGCTGTCGAAGCAGGCGGTGGAGTCAGCCTCGGTCGACGCGCGTCGACACCGTCCGGCCCGGCCGCTGCCCGGAAGCGACGTCGACGTAGACGACGCGGATCCGGCCGAGCCCGACTGACGGCGTTTCAGCCCCAGCGAACCGTGTAGACGAGCGTACGCCCTTCCATGGCGGCGCGGGCCCGAGCGGAGTCGACGTAGGTCGCGAACGCCGCCGCTGCCTCGGGCGTGAGTTTGGGGCGGACCCCATACCCGCGAGGTTCTCCCTGGCCGAGGAAGACCGGATGCGAAGGGATCGCGATCGGCGAATCCGGGCCAGCCGCGGAACTCTTTCGGATCGCGGCGCTCATTCGACCCCGACTCCGCGATCGTTGAGGAGGTCGTCGGCCCGTAGACACGGAAGGACCGCGAGGGGAACGTCGGCTCCCAGAGCTTCGGGGACGTGAATCGGTAGCGAGGCGAGAATCGCTCGGCCGTCGACGTTGTCGGACACGTCCGCTGCCATACGTCAGACGCACGTCATACATAAAGGCGAAAGTTGGACTGGAAACAAGGGGGTCGGGCCTAGGTGACTGACGGGAAAGGGTGGCGGACAGTGGGCAGACCGATCCGCTAAACGACGCCGCTCCGGTGACCCTTCTTAAAGGGGGGAGAGCTGCGCGAGGTGCCTCAGGGACGAGGGGATGGCTTCGGACGAGTTCGGCGAGTTCCTGCGACAGGCGGAGTCACGGTTGCTTGACCTGACGGTCGAGTACCAGAAGGCCGACTGGATCTACAGCACGTACATCACGCCGGACAGTGAGCTCGTCACCGCCCGCGCATACACCCGGTTGGTCGCCGCCACGACGGAATTTGCGAAGGCGTCCACGCGCTTCCCCCGCGACGGAGTGTCCGAGGCGGACGCGCGCAAGGCGCGCCTCCTGCGCCTCTCGCTGCCGATCATCGCTCCGTCGGACCCGGCGGAGTCCGAGGAGCTCAGTCGCACCGTCAGCGCGATGACCGGCGTGTATTCGAAGGGCCGCTACACCCCGCGGTCGTACGCGGAGCCGCTGGACGTCCAGGGGCTCTCCCGGATCCTTGCCGAAAGTCGTGACCCGGCGCTCCTCGAAGACGTCTGGGCGGGCTGGCATCACGTCGGGCAAGGGATTCGTCCGGGATTCGTCCGTTACGTCACGCTCGCGAACCGGGGGGCGACCGAGCTCGGGTTCGCGGACACCGGGGAGATGTGGCGTTCCAAGTACGACATGGAACCCGTCGCGTTCGAGCGCGAGGTGGACCGGCTGTGGTCGCAGGTCGAGCCGCTCTACCGCTCGCTGCATGCCTTCGTGCGCCGGAGGCTGAGGGAACAGTACGGGGAGGCGCTCGTCCCGGCCCACGGCCCGATCCCCTCCCACCTGCTCGGGAACATGTGGGCGCAGTCGTGGGAGACCACGGTCCCATTACTGCTCTCGCCGTCCGAGTCGACGGTCGCGGACCTTACCCCCGTGCTGCGGCGTCGCGGTACCGCACCCACCGAGCTCGTTCGGATCGCAGAGAGGTTCTTCGTCTCGCTCGGCTTCGCTCGACTCCCCGAAACGTTCTGGGAACGGTCGATGTTCGTCCGACCTCGGGATCGCGAGGTCGTCTGTCATGCGAGCGCCTGGGACGTCGACTGCGAAGACGATCTCCGCCTCAAGATGTGTATCGAGGTGACCGACGACGACTTCATGACGGTCCATCACGAGCTGGGCCACAACTTCTACCAGCGGGCGTATTCCCGGCAACCGTTCCTCTTCCGGGACAGCGCCCATGACGGGTTCCACGAAGCGATCGGCGACACGGTCGCGCTCTCCGTCACCCCCGACTACCTCGTCCGGATCGGGCTCCTCGACCGCGCGCCGGGACCCGAGGGCGACACGGCTCTGCTCCTCCGTCGAGCGCTCGAAAAGATCGCCTTCTTGCCGTTTGGCCTGGTCGTCGACAAGTGGCGATGGGACGTCTTCTCGGGAAAGATCGCCCCCACCGAGTACAACTCGAGCTGGTGGAGCATGCGTCGCCAGTACCAGGGCGTGGCTCCCCCTATCCCGCGCTCCGACGACGAGTTCGACCCCGGCGCGAAATACCACGTGCCGGCGAACGTCCCGTACATGCGATACTTCCTCGCCCAGATCCTCCAGTTCCAATTCCACCGAGCGCTCACGCGCGAGGCCGGCTCGTCCGCACCCTTGCACCGGGCGTCGATCTACGGTTCCCAGGAGGCGGGGCGAAGGCTTCGCTCGACGCTCGAGATGGGACAGAGCCGGGAGTGGCCCGACGCGCTGGAGGCGCTGACCGGCGAGCGTCGGATGGACGCGCAGGGCCTCCTCGAGTACTTCGCTCCGCTCAAGGAATGGCTCGACGAGCAGAACCGTTCGAGCCCCGTGGGCTGGTGAGACGGCCCCCATTTCCACTCCTTCACGAGCGGTCGGCGAGCTCTTAGATGCTCCATCGTCTGCCTTTGCGATGCTCCTGGGGCACGGAGAGAGCCTGCTCCGCAGCGCGTACGTCGTCGCGAGTTCGGGAGACGAGTCGCGGGCCCCGAACGGTCCCGGCGTTCTCTATCTGACGAACCTGAGGATCGTCTTCGAGGCGCCCGTGGCGCGACGGCGCGTGGTCGGACGCGCGGGCGAGACCGAAGTCCAGCTCGACGCGTCCCTCCACGAGCTAAGGAACCTCTCCGTGCGACGAACGCGGATCGGACACCCTCGGCTCGTGCTCGAGTTGCCGCACGGCCGGCCTTCGTTCGATGTCCTCGATCCCGACGGCTGGGCCGGGGCGATCGCTCAGGCGAAACGCTCGCTTCCTCCGTCTCCGACGGTCTCCTATACCTCCGTCCACACGGTCGAGCGTCAGGTGGTCAAGGTCCGCTGCCGGTTTTGCGGAACGCTCGGTAACGAGGTCGACGGCCGCTGCCCCTCGTGCGGCGCTCCGCTCTAGCCGCTCGAGACGCCGGTCAGAACGGGAGCTCGTGGAAGAGCTCTCGGAAGCCGGAGTTCGCCCAGACGACCGCGAGAGTTCCGGCGACCAGGATGACCGCGAGACTGACGAGCGCGAGCCCCGCGGTGTACGCGGAGGGGAGCAACACCGCCACGGCGCCCGGAACGAGCATCGCGAACAGGAGCGTCATTCCCGAGACGGTGGCCGCGACCATGCCTCCCGGCCGAAGAAACTGGGGACGGGGCCGGTCCTGAAAATCGGAGTATCGCGACGCGAAGACGAGTCCCCAGAAGCCGAGGACGACCGCGACCGCCACGACCAGGAGCACGATGCTGACGAGGTCGACCGGTGGGAGGCGGAAGAGAACGCCCGCGACCAGCGCGAGCGCGACGGCGACCACGAGGGAGGGGAGGAGAACGAACGCAGCCTTGGCCCGAATCAGGTTCGAGGGCGTCAGCGGGTAGGCGAACAGCGACTGGACCGCCCGGCGTTCCTGGCCGATCGACGTCCCGCTGAGGAGCAGCGCGAAGAACCCCGCGACCCAGCCGACCCAAACGACCGTGCCAAAGCCGCCGAACGCGGACCCCTCGACCAACACGAGGATCACGAGGACGATCGGGACCACGAGCGTCGGGAGCATCTCCCGGCGACGGACGAGCCCCTTGAGGTCTTTCGAGACGAGCGCCGATTCGGCGGGGCTGAGTCCGAGCGTCTCGAGGAACGGGTGTCGGCCCGCGTACACGTGCTGCTCGAGCTGGACCTCGGCGGAGCTCGGGACCCAGTGTCGAACCCGCAAGCGACCGGCCTCGTAGATGAGCAGCGCCACGAAGACGACCTGCCCGGCTGCGAAGCCGATCGCGAGCGGAACGTTCCCACTGGCCCCCTGATTGATCGCGGCGGTCGACCAGAAAAACGGAATGATCGACGTGACCAACCCCACCGCCGAGAGCCGCTGGGCGACCCCGAGCAGGAACACCGGGTTGAACGCGAGCTGCAGGACGAGGATGACGAGGATCAGGATCCCCGCCCGAACGAGCAGGGTGACCCCCCCGCGCCGTCCCGAGCCGACCGCGCTGGCGCGCTGGGTCACGGCGCGGACCATCTCGACGAGCGCGGCCCCCTCGAAGAGGGCAACGACGCAGAGCAGGGCGGTCGCGGCGTAGAGGGCCACGGTGCCACCGACGATCGCGAACGGGAGCAGCAAGCCGAGGGCCAACGCGACCGCCGGGGAGTACGAGTACGCGATGGCGGTCGCCGACGCGGCGACGTACTCGGACGCCGTCAGCGGCAGCCAGTTCGCCGCATCGCTCGCAGCGAACTTCGCGGTCGTCGTGAGTTCGAACATCACCCCGGCGACCAGTACCACACCGACGGCCACCAGCGGGAGGAAAGGCAGGAGGGCGGTCGCGAGCTTCGTCGCTTCGCCCGCACCCAGGGACCCTTCTCCCACGACTCCGTACGCGAGACCGAACGTCCCGAGGAACAGCGCGAGGTCGAGCGAGCCGATGAAGGCCGGGGCTCCGAACGGGCTGCGAGGGTTCGATGAGCTTCGACCGGAGCGCAGCTGAGAGGTGACCAGGGTCGTAGCGAGACGGCGGACCCGGTGTAGGTTCATCGTCCGCCTATCGACTCAGCGCCTCGACCACGTCGCTGAGGTCGCCGGTTCCCGTGAGAGTAAGGAAGACCTCCTCGAGGCCCTGGCCTGCGAGACCGGCGCGGTCGCGCAGGGCCGCGACCGTTCCCGACGCGAGGACGCGACCGTGGTCGAGGATCACGATGCGGTCGCAGATCGCCTGGGCGATCTCGAGGACGTGCGTACTGAAGAGGACCGCGACGCCGTCGTGGGCCGCGAGATTTCGGAGGAGGTCCTTGGTCACCCGGGCCGCCCGCGGGTCGAGGCCGTTCAGCGGTTCGTCCAGGACGAGGAGCTTCGGCCGGTGGGCAAGAGCCGCGATCAGCGCCACCTTCTGCTTCATGCCCTGCGAGTAGCCGCTGATCAGCGAGTTCTCGTGGCCGCTCAGCTCGAAGCCGGTGAGAAATTGCTGGATCCGGTCGCGACGAGTCGTCCGGTCGAGGCCGTACATGTCGGAAACGAAGTCGAGGTATTCGGCCCCCGTGAGGAATTCGTAGAGCGCGGGAGCTTCGGGCACGTAGCCGATTTCGCGTTTGACGCCCACGGGATCGTCCGCTACGGCCCGACCGAACAGCCGGATCTCGCCGGTATCGGGAGAGATGAGTCCGAGCACCGCCCTCATCGTGGTCGATTTGCCGGCCCCGTTCGGGCCGAGGAGGCCGACGATCTCTCCCCCCCATACGGAGAAGCTCACCGATGAGAGGGCCGCCACCGGACCGTAGGACTTCGAAACTCCGACCACGTCGAGGGTCCGGGGGCCGCTTGCCGCCGTGCGACTCGCGAGAGGGCTCCCGGACGGAAGTGATTCCATCGACCGCCGGCGAAGCGACGCACCGCTCATTAACTCGAGGGGAGGCCTGCGCGGGCCTTGGTCCGCCCTCGCCGGTCGCGAGGGATTAAATGACCGGGCCCCGTGGCTCCCGCAGG
Source organism: Thermoplasmata archaeon (assembly GCA_030039915.1). Next base: position 15,399 of record JASHUP010000243.1, read on the forward strand.
CACCCCTGGGCGCCGCCGATCGCGGGGTCCGCGGTGCCCAGCGAGGAGGCTCCTTGATCGCGGCCATCGTGCTGGCGGCCGGAAGCTCCTCGCGAATGGGCGAGCCGAAACCGCTGGTGCGGGTCGGCGACCGTCCCCTCCTCACCTGGGTCCTGGATGCGGTCCGTGGCTCGCGGGTTTCCGAGGTCGTCGTCGTGCTCGGGGACGCGGCTGACCGAATTCGGGCAGAAGTTCCGCTGGCCGAAACACGGGTCGTCGTGAACCCTTCCTTTCGGGAGGGGATGAGCTCCTCTCTCCGCACCGGCATTTCAAGCTTGAGCGATGCGGCCCAGGCGTTCTTCGTCGTCCTGGCCGATGCGCCGTTCGTCCGCTCGGAGTCCTACAACGCCATGATCGCGGTCCGAGAGAAGACCCGAGCGCGCATCGTCGTACCGACCTATCGCGGGGTGCGGGGGAACCCGGTGATGCTCGACCGCTCACTCGGACCGGAGGCGAATTCCATCACCGGAGATCGGGGTTGTCGAGAGATTCGCCAGCATCACCCGGACGAGACCGCCGAAGTGCCGCTGGACGACCCGGGCGTGTTGATCGACATCGATACCCCGGAGGACGCCGACTTCGCCCGAGAAGCGCTCCGCGAGAAGCGGCCCCTCAGCTGGCTCGCGGCGGCCGTCGCCCGGCCCGCCAACGCCGGGCGCCGGCCGGGCGGCCCCGCACGCCCCCGCGTTC
>JASHUP010000244.1 GCA_030039915.1 Thermoplasmata archaeon
CCTCACGCTCTACAATACCGTCACGGAAGGGCACGCGACGACCCTGGTCGAGCCGACCCAGTTCCCCGAGAAGTTTTCGCCGTTGCTGACGGCGCTGTCGATGGCGGACCGTTGCCTCCTCATCGTCCCCGAGCTCACCCGTCCGGTGGCCGAGACGATCGCGACCGTCGAGCTCGCCGGGGTACCGACGACGGTCGTCCTCGGGAAGGGGGTCGGCGAGGCCGAGCTCGCCCGCGCGCTCAAAGGGGGTCGGCTCGAATCCGCAGCCCGCCTTCCGCTCGACCTCCCGCACCTCCGAGAGCTCCTGGACGGCTGGTCCGCGCCGGTCGTGGACGGTCCGGTGCTGGTGCCGATCGACCACTCCTTTCCCGTGAAAGGAGTGGGGGCGGTCGCGCTCGGCGTCGTGCGCCGCGGAACGCTGCACGGTCATGACCGGCTCCGGCTCTGGCCGGCCGCCAAGACGGTCGACATCCGTTCGATCCAGGTGCACGACGTTGACCGATCGGAGGCGACGTGCGGGGAGCGCGTGGGGATCGCCCTCAAGGGAGTCGACGCGGACGAGCTGTCCCGGGGAGAGGTCCTCGCTCCCGACGGGTCGCTCGGGGCCGGGCCCGAGCTCGTCGGGGGCTCGTTCGAGAAGTGCCGCTACTATCGGGGCGACGCGGGGGTCGGCGCCGCGGTCCACCTCTCGCACGGCCTCCAGTTCGTCCCGGCCACGATCGACGAGCTCGGCTCCGGAGCGGTTCGCCTCACGGCCGATCGGCCCCTCGTCCGCTTGGCCGGAGCCCCGGCCTTCGTGGTCGACCTCTCGGTGCCGACCGGACCTCGCCTCGTCGGACGGTTCCTCGCGAGCGGGTGATCGGGCCGAGGCCGGAGAGCCCGGCAGAGATGGACGAGTGCACCCGCGCTCAGGCGAACATCGTGACGGACTCCTTGCGGAGCTCCTCTTCCCCGACGACCTTCTCGATCGCCCGGTCGAAGTCCGCCGTCGTCACGCTGTCGCGTTCTTCGCGGATCGCCCACATCCCCGCCTCGGTGCAGATGGCGCGAATGTCCGCGCCGGTCGCTCCCTCGCATCGGTTCGCGAGCGCTTCGAAGTCGATCGGCTCGTGCAGCGCCATGCCGCGAGTGTGGATCTTGAAGATCTCCGAGCGTCCGGTGTACGTCGGTACCGGTACCTCGATGATCCGGTCGAACCGGCCCGGACGCAAGAGCGCGTCGTCCAGGATGTCCGGCCGGTTGGTCGCGGCGATGATCTTGACATTAGAGAGCGGCTCGAACCCGTCCATCTCCGCGAGCAGCTGCATCAGGGTGCGCTGGACCTCGCGGTCGCCGCTCGTCGCCACTTCGAGGCGCTTCGCGCCGATCGAGTCGACCTCGTCGATGAAGATGATCGTGGGGGCCTTCTCCCGCGCGAGTTGAAAGAGCTCCCGGACGAGCCGGGCTCCCTCCCCGATGTACTTCTGGACGAGTTCGCTCCCGACGAGGCGGACGAACGTTGCGTTCGTGTGGTGCGCCACCGCCTTCGCGATGAGCGTCTTACCGGTTCCGGGCGAGCCGATGAGCAGAACTCCCTTCGGAGGGTCGACCCCGACCTTCTTGTACAGATCGGAGCGGAGCAGCGGGTATTCGACCGCTTCGCGGATCTCGCGGATCTGGTCGGCGAGCCCGCCGATGTCGGTGTACGCGACGTTCGGTTTGTCGACGATCTCGCTCGCCGTGACGAGCGGGTCCAGGGAGGCGGGAAGCACCCCCATGACCGCGAGCGTCTGCTTGTTGAGCGCGACGCGGCTCCCGACCGTGATCTTGCCGTGCTCGACCGTCTCGGCCGAGTTCACGACGAAGTCGGGTCCGGTCGAGGATTTCACGATGACCCGGCCGTCCGTCAGCACGTCCCGCACGCTTCCGACGATGAGCGGCGGGTAGCGAAGCCGGTCGAGTTCCGTCTTGAGCCGCTTCACCTCGCGCTGGAGGCGCAGGATCTCGGCTTCCATGTAGTGGCGTTCGCTCTCGACGCGCTTGATCGCTTCCGCCAACTGCGTGTTCCTCAGCTCGAGGAAGTTCACCCGGTCGAAGGCGTCGTGTTGCGCGGCGGGCGCTTCGGGTTCGCTCATGGTTGACGGCACTAACCTGCCAACTCGGCAGCACCAATCATACTACGGGTCCGCTTATAACTACTGTTGAACAAAACCACTCGGCCAAGCCGATGAAGGTGCTGTCGTCTCCCACGGCCCGGGCGTTCGCTCCCGGGCACGTGACGGGCGTGTTCCGAGCCGATACGAGCGCCCGCGACCCTCGAGGAAGGGGATCGGTCGGCGCGGGCATCGTGCTCGAGCTGGGAGCGAGGGCCGAGGCGCAGTTCTCACCGGGCACCCGGCGTCGACTCCGTGTCGTCGGGGACGGGCCCGGGCCGTGGCCGATCTCCGAGGAGGTCGCGCGACGGCTCGCACCGAACCGAGTTGGGTCCCTCGTGGTCCGGCTCTCCCACGAACTGCCGGTCGGGCAGGGATTCGGCATGAGCGCCGCCGGCGCGCTCGCGACCGCCCTGGCCGTGGCGACGCTCTCCGGCCGGACCCGCCGCGAGGCGGTCGAGGTGGCCCACCTGGCCGACCTCTTCGGGGGGGGAGGACTCGGCGGCGTCGCGGCGATCCTCGGCGGGGGCCTCGAGATTCGAACTCGACCCGGACTCCCGCCGTTGGGCGAGGTGGTTCATCGACCGTTCGGCCCGTCCCTTCTTCTCGGGATCGTCGGACGACCGATCTCCTCGCCGGACGTGCTCGGGGACCCCGCTTCTCTCCGCCGGATCCGGGACGCTTCGTACGGATGGGAGCGACTCGGCCGGCGGCCCACCCCCGAGGCATTCTTCGGAGCGAGCGAACGGTTCACCGATCGGGCCGGCCTCGCTTCTCCCGCAGTCCGGCGAGCGATCCACTCGCTACGCCATCGTGGGGCTCGAGCGTGCCAGGCAATGTTCGGTGAGAGCTTCTTCGCACTCCCACGATCGAGGCGCGCACGCGCGGCTTGCCTCGAGTGGCTAGAGGCCGAAGGGGTCCGGGGGGTGGAGATTCGGGCTGCGATCTCGGGGGCCGGGCGAGAGCGCGGGGAGCTTTCCTAGCGGGGAGCGGGACGACCCAGGGCGCCCGCCCGCCGCAAGCCTTTTACCGTGGGCACCGTCTGCGGCGCGCCCATGACGCGCAAGCCGGCCCGCATGTACCGCAAGGTCGAAGGGCAGGTCTACACCCGGCAGGAGTACATGGGCGGCATTCCGACGTGTCGCGTCACTCAGTTCGATACGGGGAATCCCCGCGCGCAGTTCCCGTGGAGCCTCTCGCTCGGCATCGAGGAAGCCGCCCAGGTCCGGGACATCGCCCTCGAAGCAGCTCGCGTCAGCGCGGTCCGCGTTCTCGAGAAGGGCGCGCCGAACGAGTTCCATCTCAAGGTGCGGCGGTTCCCGCACCA
>JASHUP010000245.1 GCA_030039915.1 Thermoplasmata archaeon
GGGGCCGGGAAGACGAGCCTCCTCTACGCGATCGAGATGGCGCTCTTTGGGGTCGCCGAAGTGAATGCCGCGTTTCTGGTACGGCACGGCGCCGGCCACGCCGAAGTGTCGGTCGCGTTCGAAGGAGGAGGACACCGGTACGAGGTCTTTCGGCGGTTCCGTCGTCTCCGACGAAAGGGCCTCGAGACCTTCGAAGCGGAGAAGATCCGCTTCACCGTCGACGGGGCCGAGACGTCCTACTCGGCGACCGAATTGCGCCAGCAGGTCATCGACCTCCTTGGCTTCCCCGACAATCCGAGCCCGCAGGCTCACTCCGACCTCTGGCGGTGGGCCGTCTACGTCCCCCAGGAGCGGATGCGCGACATCCTCGGCGCTCGGCCGCAGGATCGCCTCGAGACGGTTCGCAAAGCGCTCGGGGTAGAGCGCTACCGGACGGCTGCGGAGAATGCCCAGGACCTCTCGGCGGACCTTCGGCGCAGTGCGGGTGCGTGGCGGGCCGAGGCCGACCGGCTGAAGCACTTTGAGGAAGAGTTCGACCAGGGACGCCACGACGTCGAAGCGCTCGAGCGCGAGCGACTTCCGCTCGAGCGCGCCGTGCGCGAGCGAGCAGCTGCGGTCGCGGGCCAGCGGACCCGACGCGCGGACCTCGAGGCGCGGGCACGCAAAGTCGAAGCCGATCTCCGCGAGCTCGTGGGGCTCGAGCAAGACCAATCGAACGACCGTCGGGCCCTCGAGGCGATCCAACGATCGCTCACCGACCGGACGCGCGAGCTCGCGCTCCGGCGAGAGGAATCCGAAGCCGCGAGCACCGACGCGAACGCCCTCGTCGCCCGTCGGGAAGCGCTCGCGTCGGCCGAGGGGTCGCTCGCCCGGACCCGCATGCAAATCGATGAGGGCGCAGGGCGCCTCCGGTCGCTCGCCGAAGCACGCGCGCTAGCCGAAGCGGCACGGCTCAGCGCCGAGTCCTGTCGTCAGGTTCAACAACGAGCTCAAGAAGAGATCTCGGAGGCCACGCGGGCGAGTGAAGAGGCGGATGGCGCGGGACCGCTGAAGGAGCCGCCCGCCCCGACGCTGCATTCGCTCCCGTCGATCGAAGAACAGCTCACCGAAGCCCGGGGTCGGGAGTCGTCGGCTCTGGCGGAGGTCGCTCGCGGAGAGAGTGAGCTGCACGAGATCGAGGAATTGCTATCCGCCGGGGTCTGCCCCCGGTGTCACCAGCCGGTCCGGCCCACGGAGTTCGAAGATCATCGCTCGGAAGCGGCCGAGGCGCTTCGAGAAGCCCACCGTCACCTGCGCTTGGCCGAACGGGATCGCGCATCGGTGGAAGCCGAGCGGAGCGCTCGAGAGCGATACGAGCGGGCGCACGACCGCTGGAGGGAGGTCGAGAAGCGGAGGGGACTTGCCAGAGAGTCACTCGAGCGGTCCCGGAAACGCCTCGAAGCGACCGTCGCGGACCGCGACGCGGCCGACCAGTCGCTGTCGGCGGCGCGCGAGCGCGTCGAAGAGCTGGCCTCCACCGAAACCGAGTACGCCTCGCTCCGAACCGAGGTGGGTCGGATCGAAGAGCAGATCGCGTCGGCTACCCAAGTCGTCGAGCGCTCGGTGTCCGCCGTCGAACGCCGCCGGGGAACGGACCGGGAGATCGTCCTGCTCTCCGGCGAGATCGCCCGCCTCAGCGCCGACTCGACCCTCGCGAGCGGCCGGATCGAGGAGCGGGAGCGCCGAATGGTCGCTCTTCGGAGCTCGCGCGTTGCCGCGGAGGCGCTTGGTCGCGAGCGGGAGGAAGCGGAAGCCGAACTGCGGTCCGCGGAAGAGGCGCTCGCGAGCGAACGCGCGGCGGTGATTCGGTCCGAGGCTCGTCGCGATCAAGCCGAGCGGCGCGTGAGCGCGGCCGAGACCGGCCGGCGCGAGCGGGCCAAGCTTCTCGCGGAAGCGGCGGAGGCCGACGAGAAGGCGAACTGGGTCGGACAGGCGTTCCGCGTAGCCGTCCTCACGATGGAGCAAAAACTTCTCACCCATGCCCAAACGCTCTTCGAGCGGGACTTTGCTCGCTACTTCGCCTCCTTGGTCGACGATCCCGGTCTCGTCGCGCGGACCGATCCTGCGTTCACCCCGCTCGTCATGATCGAGGGGGAGTGGACCCCCGCCGAAGCGTTGAGCGGCGGCGAACGGACGAGCCTTGCCCTCGCCTTTCGACTTGCGCTCGCACGGGTCGTTCGCGTCCTGGGAAGCCTGCATCTCGACACGGTCCTCTTGGACGAACCGACGGACGGGTTCTCGCCCGAACAGGTCGTGCGCATGGGCGAACTGCTGGACGAGCTCGCCTTGCCTCAGGTGATCCTGGTCTCCCACGAGTCCGAGCTCGCCGCCATCGCCGACCGCGTGGTGCGGGTACAGAAGGTCGAGGGTCGGTCGGTCCTGGTGGGGGCGGGCGACTCCGAGGGTGTCCCGGCTCGCCGTCCCGCGGTCTGAACGTCGACCGTCCACTTGATCCGCAGCCGCCCGGACTACGTGAGCAACTCTCGGAACTGGTCGGGGTTCCAGGGGGGCCGAGCGGCGAGTTCGAGGTTCTCCGAGAGATGCTCGGGGCTCTTTTGCCCGACGAGCGGGCCGATCGCCCCTGGGGCGGAACGAGCGAACTGCAGCGCGGTCTGAGCGGAAGAGAGCCCGTTGCGTTTCGGGCCCGCCCGCGCGAGCTGCCCCTGGAAGAGCGGGACACTCGTGAAGCACCCCACCCCGAACGTCCGAGCCGCCTCGAACAACGTCCTATGGTCTCCGTCGACCGACTGGTTCCGAACGAACGCGGCTTCGGGCATGCCGACGTTGAACGGGAACTGAATGAAGCGAAACCCGTGGTCCTCTCCGCCCACCTTCCGGGCGATGCGGATCCCGTCCTCGAGGGAGAAGAAGTTCGCGTCGTTCGGGCGGACGCGCAGGCAGTCCCAGGTCGCGAGGCCGTACGACCGGAGTCGCTTCGCGTCGCGTTGCCGCTCGTACAGACGGAACGCCTCCTCGAGACGCACCGCGAACTCCTCCCGTCCGACCGTCGGGAGCTGGGCATCGGGCGCGTTGTGGAGGTAGACGAGGTCGAGGGTCGCGAGCCCGAGGTTCCGGCGACTCCGCTCGAGCTGGTCCGTGAGATACGGAGGGGACATCGCGTGGCATCCGTCCACGACGTCCTCCTCTCGCAGGATGCCCGGTTTCAGGAGCTCTTCCGCGACCCACCGGTCGGCCGGAGTAGCGGACTCGGCGTCCGGCGCGAAGTATCCGTTCTTCGTCGCGACGAACACCTCCTCGCGTTGGACCTCCCCTCGCTCGATGAGGCGGGCGAGAGCCCGACCGACACTCCGCTCCGCCCGTTGATATCGGTAATTGATCGCCGTGTCGAGGACGTTCACTCGACCCGAGGTGAGGCACACGGTGACCGCGTGCTCGACGGCAAGGTCGGTCGAGCGGTCGGGTGGCCCGATGTACGTCCCGAGCCCGAGCGAGGTCAGCAGCAGTTGGCCCGGTGATTCCCGGAAATGCCCGGGGGGGAGCTTACGGAGGTCGACTCCCCGGTCCCGGAACCGGCTCGTTCCTTCGGGACTCGCGCACCCGGCGACCGCGTCCACGGAAGGGTGGGGGCGAGATGCCTCAAAAGGTCCCCGGTAGGGCTGCTCTTCTTCCGACTCGCGCCAGAGTCAAGAACCGCGACCCGTTCGGGACCGAGGGGACCGTAGTGCCACGCCGCAAGTACGGGCGAATGCAGAAACCCATCCCTCCCGTGCCGCCCGAGAAGTGTCGCCTCTGCCGGCTCAAGAGACCTTGTCCTATCCATCCTCGGTCTGCCCGAAGCTGACCGGTGGGTGTCGAACTACTCCGACGCCCTCGGGCGGCGTCGAACTGACCGGCCACCCGAGATCGCGCCCACCGGGCAGTACGGAACACACCAGCCACAATCGGTACAGTTCGAGTGTACCACGAGCTTGGTCGGGGTGAGTTCCATCGCGTCGGGCGGGCACACGCC
>JASHUP010000246.1 GCA_030039915.1 Thermoplasmata archaeon
CGAAGATCGGGTCTCCCGGAAACGAAGGCATCCCCGCGTAGAGGGGCATCGAGATGTCGATCCGTCGCATGGAGTTCGCGCTTCGTTGCGCGCGAGCCGGGCTTCTCCGCATCGAGCATAAGCGTTCGCTCGATAAGGAAAGCGACGCGAAGCGTGACCGGCCGCTGTCGGGTCTGCCGGTCGAAACGAAGAGTTAAGGGGGGACCGGAAGAGCAACGCCCAATGTCTCACCCCCGCCGCCGGGCCGACGACGACGACCCGGACGAGGACGAGGAAGCCGACGAGGAGGACGAAGAGGACGCGGCCCCACCCCCGCGCCGCCGGTCCCGAACGGCGTCGTCCGCCCACCCGAGGCCCCGCCCCAAGCCCGTGCGCCGCTGGCGCGGTCCCGAGGCTCAGGGAGAGGATGTCGAGGAAGAGGAGGAAGCCGAAGCGGCCGCGAACCGACCCTCCGGCAAGAAGCCCGTGTACTGGCGCGCGCGCGACTCGCTCTTCTTCGAGCCCCTCGTAGCGCTCGCGATCATCGTCGTGCTGATCGTTTCGCTCTTCGCGTACACGCAGAACTGGCCGCCCATCTACGTCGTAGAATCCGATAGCATGCAGCACGGTCCGAGCGACCAGCTCGGGCTCATCAACACCGGCGACCTCGTCCTGGCGCAGAAGGTCGCCCTCTCGCAGATCACGCCGTACGTCTCGGGTTACCAGACCGGATACTCGACCTACGGCGAGTTCGGGGACGTCCTCCTCTACTGGCCGAACGGAGCCGGAACGACCCCGATCATTCATCGGGCGATCGCGTACCTCGAGTGGAATCCGCTGGGATATTACAACGCGACCGACCTAGCCGGTCTCCCGTGCGGGAATGTGGCTCAGCCGCTGTTCTCCTACACCCCGCCCGGCCCGGGAGGGATCTCGAACTGCGACACGACGCACCTTACCGGGACCCTGAACTTTTACAATATCGGCTGGAAATCGCTGAACTTTAGTCTCACCCTCTCAGCGCCGGCGCTCGGTCAACACTCGGGGTTCATCACGCTCGGGGACGGTAACTCATTGCCCGACCAGGCCGGCGCCGCCGTGCCTGTGATCAGCTCGCTCGTCGAGGCGGGCTGGATCATCGGAGTCGCCCGAGGGATGATCCCCTGGTTCGGCTCGGTGAAGCTCCTTCTCGCCGGCCAGGCCGGAGAGGTGCCTCCGCAGTCGTGGGAATTCCTCGGACTCACGCTGGTCGGCGTCATCCTCGTCGCGTTCGGGATTCACTATGCGCTTCGGCGCGAGGGTATCGAGACCCCGCTCCGCCGTGAAGAAGAAGAGGAAGCCCGTTCCGAGGCGGCGGCAGCGGCCTCCTCAGAGGGGGCGGTGCGGCGACATTGGCTCGCCGTGCTGCGTCGGCGGCATGCGGAGGACGACGAGGACGAAGCCGATGAGCCTCCCCGCACCCCGAAGAAACGACCTCCCGCTTCCGCCCCGACCTCTCGGCGCGGACGCCCGACCCCGCACGTTCGACGCCCGCCGAAGCCGGCAAAGAACCGCGGAACGGACGACGAGCTCTGACCCGCACCACCGCCATACCCCCCGGCCGGCGAGCGCCACCGGTGAGCGGGCGCTCCCGCCGGAGGCGCCCTCCGCGCAATCTTTTAGGCTCGCCCGGGGTCCCAACGTGGGAGCGTTTCGGATGCACGTCATCGGGGGAACCGCATCGACGGCCCTCGCGGAGCGCGTTTCTCGCGAGCTGGGGAACGTCCCGTTCGGCATCCCGTTCACGAAGCGGTTTCCCGATGACGAGTTGTACGTGCGCGTCGGCGGGCGGCTCGAGGGAGAGGACGTCGTCCTCGTTCAGTCCACGCGGACGGACAACGATTTTCTCGAGCTCGTCCTCCTCGAGGACGCGATCCGAGAGGCGGGCGCCCGACGGACCTTCGTGGTCGTGCCGTACTTCGGTTACGCACGGCAGGATCGGCGGTTCTTCCCGGGCGAGCCGGTGAGCGCGCGGGCCATGTGCCGGCACGTCGAGCTGGATGCCGACGCGGTCGTGACGGTCGACCTCCACTCCTCGCAGACCCTGACGCAATTCACGAAACCGGCGTACGAGGCGAGCGGCATTCCCGCGATCGCTCGCCTGTTGCGGGAGCGGCCCCTCGATGTCCTGATCTCGCCGGACAAGGGCGGCGTCGACCGCGTGCGCCGGATGGCCCAGCTGCTCGACAAGCCCTGGCTCGCCCTCGAGAAGAAGCGCATCGACAGTGAGCACGTCGAACTTTCCCTGCCCCCGAACCTCCCGGTCCCGCTCGAAGGAAAGCATGCCGTCCTCATCGACGACGTCATCACCACAGGCGGCACCATCGTGGAGGCCGCGAAGCTCCTCAAGAAGAACGGGGCCGGCGGGATCAGCGCGGCGTGCACGCACGGTCTGTTCCTCAAGGACGCGTTCGAGCGCATCAAGGTCGTGGTCGGCGACGTGTACTCGACGGACACGCTCGGTAACCCCGCGGAGAAAGCGTCGGTGGCTCCGGACATCGCTCAGATCCTTCGACGTCTGGTGACCCCTTAATCGAGGTCCGGGCCGTGGCGGACCCTGTGCCAACGACCGGCGCCCGTGCCGATGACCTGCTCGAGCTGGTGCACGAGGTTCGGAAGGCCCTCCTCGCCCGGGACGAGTCTCCCGCGGGCGACTGGGTCGAGCGGACCGCCGAGGCGCTGCGTTCCGGGAAGACCACGGGGTGGTACTACCCCCCGGGGCACGGCGCGGGACTTTCGTTCTACTCTACGAGTGCCACCGAAGCCTACGGACACGTCCACGTGGAGGACGGCCCCGGGTCCGTCGATCGCGGGAAGCGGCTCACCGAGATACTCCTCGACCACCTAGGGGACGAGATCCGGTCGGCGAACATCGGGTTCACCGGCCTTGCGCCAGATCAGGAACGAGCCTTGCTCGGCCGTCTCGGGGAACGGAGCGGGTCGACCGTCATCGAGCGGATGGCGATGGAGCGCCCACTGGGGCCCGCCGACGCTGCTGCGCCGGGTCCGATTCCCGAAGGACTCCGGCTCGCCCCGATCCGGGCGGTCACGATCGACGCGCTCGCCGACCTCGATTTCCGGGCGGTCGCGGGGACGATCGATGCCCTCCTGATCGGGGACCGCATCGAGGAGTACCGTCGGGTCACAGAGGCGATGGTCGATGGGAGCCTCGGACGCTTCCTGGACGAAGCGTCGACGGTGCTGTTGTTCCCGGACCCGCCTCGACTCGCCGGGGCGATCCTCGCCGCCGAGCGGTCGGCGCGCAAGGCGATCTTCGTGAACTTTCTGGTCGACCCCGAATTTCGGAACCGGGGGTACGGCACCTTCCTGTTCCGTTGGGGACTTCGCGCCCTCTGGGCGCTCGGAT
>JASHUP010000247.1 GCA_030039915.1 Thermoplasmata archaeon
AAGTCCGACTTCTTCCCGGTGCCGTCGGTCGCGCCGATCTCGGAGCTCGTCTCGATCATCCACGGCGAGGAGAAGATGACCCTGACGACCCACCCGGGCTGCGGCTGCGCCACCTTCGCGTTCGTCTCGAAGGACGGCCAGAAGATCACCCCGCTCCCGCGGTTCATGGACGTCGACGGCTTCTTCGAGAACGTCGAGTCGATGATCGAGAAGTACCGGGACGCCCGGTTCTCGCGGGTCCGCACGGCGGTCGCGGGCGCGCGCCTGCTCCACGATGTCTCGAAGTACTTCGACTTCTCGAGGGCGCCGGAAGGTCTCAGCGAGAAGAACTGCGTGAAGGTCATCGCCGGGATCTTCACCGAAGGGAACAAGGAAGCCCTCGCGAAGTTCACGTGGCGCACGCTCTACATCGGGAACATGCACTTCCAGGACGCCTACGACTACGATATCCAGCGCCTGATGCGCTGCGATATCCACTACGCGGTCCCCGACGGACGGGTCATCCCGTTCTGCTCGTACAACTCGGGCCCGATCTACCGGACGGAGGTCGAGAAGAAGTTCTCCATCCCGATCCCCGACTGGCAGGCGGCCAAGCAGTCGAGCGGCCTCAAGCTCAAAACGCTCGAGACGATGGGCGTCAACGGCGAGGTCATCGTCGACCCCGAGTACTACAAGATCCGGGCGCTCAAGGGCGCCCCGGGCATGTCGTCCGCGTAGGTCGAAGCGATCCCGCGCTGCGAACCCCTTCCCCTCCCTCTTTCTTCGATCGGCCGTCCGGCTCAGGCCGAACGGTCGAAGAGGGCCGCTCCGGCCTCTCGGAGGCGAAGACTTTCGGGCGTGCCCGCCCGGGTCGACCGTTCCGTGCGTCGGTCGATTTCTTTCCAGACCGCCGAGGGGCGAGGTGCGCTCTTCGCGGGCGCCGGGGGCTTCGCGTCCGGGTGGTTCGTGAGCCACCGCTCGGCCGCCTCGATGTGCTTACAGCTGCCGAGCCCCCGACGGGCGAAGTCGGCGCACGTGCAGAGCGCGGTCGAGCGGTCGGGGAACGTCGGGAGCATGACCAGGTAGGCGGTCCGGTGGAGCGGGTTCCGCACTTCCACGAGGGGGAACGGTTCCTGATGGACCAACCGAAGGTCGAGCGGCTCCTCGAGCGACCGGGAGCGTCGTTCGCTCAGCTCCTCGGCGAGGTCGAGCGGGTCGGCGCTGCGAGGGGCCCTCGGCCGGCGGGTCACACGGGACTCAGTTCGCTACGCTACTTACGGGTTCGGAACCCCGATCGGCCGACTTATCGGACCAAAGGTTGTTATCGTCCGTTCGGGTGCGTCGGCGTGCGCTAGCCGGGCGCGCCCTCGCTCGACCACGACCATCCCGGGACCCGCGGGGTCGCCCGCCGGCGGCGCCGCAGGAACCGGAGAGCGATGGACGCGACCACCGAGTTCATCGTGATCCTCTTCGCCCTGGTGGGGGCCTCGATCCTGGTCGGAGAGCTCCTCTCCCGGTTCGGGCTCGCCGCGCTCGTCGGTCAGATCCTGGTCGGCGTGGTGCTGGGGCCGAGCCTCCTCGGGCCGGTCCTCGGATTCACCACCAACTCCTCCGTCCTCACCGAGTTCACGGGGATCCAGTTCCTCGCAACCTTCTTCATCCTCATGATGGCCGGTCTTTCGGTCACTCCGGCCCAGATCCGGGCGACCGGCCCGTCGGCGGCGGCCCTCGGGATCGCGATCTTCCTGATCCCGTTCGTTTCGGGCGCCGGCGTGGTCCGCCTGCTGTACCCGTCGTACCCCACGTACGAGATCCTGTTCATCTCGCTCTGCATCTCGATCACCGCGCTCCCCGTGCTCGGCATCATGCTGCGCGAGTTCGACCTCGCCGGCACGCGGTTCGGGACCTTCCTCCTCAACTGTTCGGTCATCAACGAGCTCGCGGCCGTCACGACGTTCGCGGTGCTCTTGCGCCTTCAGTCCGGCAGCGGGAGCTTCTGGATCGCCATCGCCACCGCGGTCGCGACGGTCGCCCTGTTCCTGACGACGATCCTCGCGGTCCACATGGGCCTCCAGAGCCTGCGCCAGCTCCATGTCTGGGAGCGGTGGGTCGATCGGTTTCGTTTGACCTGGCGCTCGCGCGAGGCCGGGTTCGGCATCCTGATGGTCACCGGCCTCGGCGCCGCCCTCTACTCTCAGTTCCTCGGGCTCACGTTCATCGTCGGCGCGTTCTACGCGGGGTTGCTCGTGACGCCCGAAAGTGCCGGCCGTACGGGCCACCGGGCGATCAGCCTCGTCTTCAACGCGCTCACCTGGGGATTCTTCATCCCGCTGTTTTTCGCCCTTGTCGGGTTCGGGATGGACTTCCGGACGCTCGGGCTCTCGGCGGTCCCGATCCTCGCCTTCGCGGCCCTGGCCGTCTTCGCCTTCTTCTCCAAGGTCTTCGTGGGAACGGGGTTCGCCCGGACGTTAGGGTGGTCCGCCGACGAGTCCCTCTGCGCCGGAATGCTCGTCTCGAGCCGCGGCGCCGTGGAGCTCGCCATGGCGGTCATTCTGCTCGAGGAGGGGATCTTCGGGGTCCAGGTCTACACCGTCGTCGCGGGAGTCGGGCTTCTCACGACCCTCTTCTCGCCGATCGGGGCGAAGCCGTTCGTCCGTTCGATCACGGCGGCGCGTCGGGCGGCAGCGGAGCACGCGATCTCGGCGACCCTTCCGCCTCCGCGGCTGGCGGCCGAGGGCGAAGAGCGCCTCCGTGCGTAGGTCGCGGAACTCCGGAGCGACCATCACCACGGTTATCTTTCCCTTCCCGCCTCGCGGGGCATGACCGCGCCCGCTCCGCTGACGGCGCCGGGCGCGCCGCGACGCCCCCGACTCTCGAAGGCGGCCAAGATCGGGCTGGGGCTCCTCTTCACGCTCGTGGGGCTCTTCCTGCTCGTCCTCCTGTTCCCGACGAACCCGGGCAGCTTCTCGACGATCCTCCCCGTGGCCGCCGCCGGGGTCGCCGCCCTCTGGGTCGGCGGGATCCTGATGGGGATCGGCAGTCGCTCCTGAGCGGGAGCCCATGGCTCGGTCGTTCCCCTGGCGGCTCGTCACCGTCGACATCGACGGCACGCTCACGCGGACGCACGGCTGGCGGGAGCTCGCGGTCGCGTTCGGCCGTCTCGAGGCCTACGAATCGACGAACCGTCGCTTCTTCGCGAAGGAGGTCGGGGAGGATGAGCATCTCGCCGAGCTCCTCGAGGTCGCCACCGGCCATACGGTCGCCGAGGTAGAGTCCGTCCTCGAACGGACGCCGAAGCTCCACGGAATTTCAGAGGGTATCTCTCAGCTGAAGGAGAAAGGCGCGCGGGTCGCGCTCCTCACCCACAACCCCGTGTACGTAGCCGATTGGTACCGCCGGACGTTCGGGTTCGATGACGCCGACGCGGTGACGGCACAGGCCATCGAATCCGGTCGGATCGGTCCTCCGGTGGGCGTTCGAGCGGACAAGGTCGGGGGGATGCGCGCGCTCCTCACGCGCCACGCGATCGCCCCCCGCGAGGCGGTCCACGTGGGCGACGGCTGGTCGGATGCTCTGGTGTTCCGGGTCGTCGGCGGAGGGGTAGCACTCAACTCCGAGCTTCCCGACGTGAACCGGGCGGCGGACCTCGCCCTAACGACCCGGGATTTCCGGGAGGTTGCCACCGCCCTTTCCCGGCTCTCCCCGCGCCCGTGAACGGCGGGGCGACGCGGTGCACAGAATTCTTATAGCGACCGCTCCGTCGAGAGACTGCCGATGGAGTATGTCATCGTCCGGGCGACCCACCCGACCTGGCTGACCTTGCAGCTTCCTGGTGAGGTCGCCGACCTGATCTGTTTCCGGCCGAAAGAAGGGCCGGGCCGGGACGCGAGCCGGACCATTTCCTTCCTCGCCCGCGGCCCTGGCGTCGCCCGGGTGATCGCGTCGCATCCCGCCCGAGAGGCGCTCGCGATCGAGACCGTCCGAAACCGCCTGATCGCCTCGGCCCGACCGGGCGAACGGCACCTCTTCACGCTGCCCGCCCCCGTCGTCCAGCACCTGGGCCTCCAGGTGTATTCGAGGGGCCCCAAACTGCGAGGGACGGACGACCGGATCCTCTGGTTCGTCCCCGCTCCCGAGTATTACGAATACCGGTCCGTCACCGAGTCCGGAAAGACCTGGAACGGCCCCTCGGGAGGCCCGTTCGCCCGGGTATACGTCGCCAAGTCCCTGTTCCCGTTTCCGAAGGAGTTCTCGGCGCTCGCGGAGGTCGAGTACCGAATCGAGGAGGAAGAGTGGCGTCCGGCGATCGAGGCGCTCCAGCGGGTCGGACGGGGTCGTCGCGTCGTCCTCTGACGGGGAAGGGGGGCCCGGAAGGCGCCCGGCGGGCTCTTTCGGGGGCGTATAGCTGGGGGTGCCTGACCGTGCGAAAGCTAGGGGTTTTCCATAGTTACATATACCGGCCCGAAGGATAGATTTCACCCATGCGGGGCACAACCGGCGGGTCCTCCAAGGAGCCGGGTCCGAGGCGGTACACTCTTCGAAACCCGGTGCCACTCCGCACGGAGGAGGACGTGACCACGACCCGTGCTGGGATACCCACCGACGCCGCACTCTCCTATGCCGCCGGACCCGTCGATTTCGACTCCCTCGCGAAGGCGATTCGCCGGTCAGTCGGCCACGAGGGGATGCGGCCCGAGGACGCCCGCTCCATCGCCGCCCACGTCCTGAACTTCTTCGGGTTCAACGAGCGGATCATCGACAACGTCCTCGAACCGGACGACCGGGATACGTTCTACATGCTCGAGGACACGGGGATCCTCGAGACGGAACGCGACGAAACGACCCTCTACGACGGCCGCGAGTGGAGGATCCATTACTGGATGTTCCGCAAGGAGCGCATCTTCGAGCTCGCCCGGGAGGAGACGGCCGCGATGGCCGCCGCGGGCGAGGAAGAGGTCGTCTACTCCTCGAACGCCCACCGCTCGGGAGCGTTCCCCCTGCCGCACGGCGAGCTCGGCACCGGCCTGGCCGCGCATGCCGTATATCATGAGCTGGGGGACGAGGTCTGGCTCGAACGCCGGCAGCATCCGGCCTCGGGCGCACCCGCTCCGCCGTCCCCGCGTCGACGGGCTTCCGCCTCCGACGAGTAAGCGGACCGCCGCGCCGGGCAATACCGTTAACCTGCGCTCCGCGTCGCCCGGGCGATGCGCCGTTTCCTGATCCTCGCGCACCGAGTTCCGACGGACGGCAGGTTCACCCTCAACGACCTCGCGGGCGGCGCCGGTCGCATGGACGAGGTCGCCCGGGCGGTCTCGACCGCGTTCACGCTCTCGAACGACCTCCGTCGGGACACCGAGATGACGGTCCTCTTCACCGCTGACCCTCCACCGAGGGCCCGTCGGATCGACATCTCGGGCGCGCGGGTTCGCTACCTCAACCCGGACGAGCGCTCGACCGCCGCCCTCCTCAAGAACGCCCTCGTTCGCGCGGTCGAGTTTCCCCGACCGTTCGAGTCCTCCCCCGGGCTCACCGTCGCGGCGAGCGACCCGACCGCCGACCTGCGGACGTTTCTCGGCCACCCGAACCCCGTATGGCTCTCGGAGGACGGTCGCCCGATCGAAGAGTGGGCCTCTCCCGAGGGCCACATCGCGGCCGTCGTCTCCGACCCCTACGACCCGACACCCGAGGAGCGCGACCTGCTCGTGGCCGCGGGTATCCCGCGCGTGTCGGTGGGTCCGCGGTCGCTGCGGACGAGCCAGGTGATCGACCTCGTACACCACGAGCTCGACCTGCGGGAAGCGGCCCGGGCGCCGCGCCGCAGCGTCTAGTGGACGAAGATCGGGCGGGTGACCTCGGCGGAGGTCTCGAGCGCGTCGTGGACGCTGCGGGTCTTGAGCCCACCCAGGACGGCCGTGAGGTGGACGACCTCCCGCGGCTCGGGGTGGACCCGGGTCCCGAAGACGAGCCTGTCGGGGTAGTGGAGCCGCTCGCTCATCGTGCGGAGGACGCGGTCGAGGGTCCCGAGCGTGAAATTCGACCCTCCGTCGAGGTGGAGGAGGGCGGACGGCCGCTCCGAGAGGTGGAAGTCGAGGAGCGAATCCGCGAGCGCCTGCTGGACCAGCCGCTCGGGTTCCTCGATGTGATACTCGCCGACGAGCAGCGTCGAGAGGCCCGCGTCGCGCAGGTGGTTCTTCAGGCTCGCCAGGTCGACGTTGAGCTGGGAGGGGTTCTCGACCATATCGACCAGGCTCGCGACCAGGGAGTGGATGTAGGCGTTGCGCACGTGAAAGACCCGGTGGATCGGCAACGAGTCGAACCGGCGGAGCTTCTCGTTCGCCAGCACGACCAGCAATCCCCCCATCTCCTCCAGCTCGGCAATCGTGGCCGCGACGTTCTCGCGCCGGGTCTGGTTGCTGTCCAGCTCCACCTGGAACGGTAGGAAGACGACCGGCACCGCGAGCGTATCGGTCGAGCGAAGCGCCCGCGAAAGGAACGGGAGGAGAGCGCTCCCGGTCCCGCCGCCGAGGCCGGCGAGCAGGAAGACGATCTCGAACGGTCGCAGCCGCCGGAGCAGCTCCTCTTTCCCGTCCTCGGCCGCACGGAGCACCCGAGCCCGATCGCCGCCGCTCCCGCGACCGCGGAGCTCACGGTGACCGAGGAGGATCCGTTCCTCGACCCCAGAGTGCAGAAGATGGGAGGCGTCCGTATTGACCGCGATCGCCCGAACCCCCGGGATGCCGAGCGCGATCAGATCCTGGACGGCCTCGCTGCCGGCGCCGCCGAGCCCGACGACGCCGACCGACGGTGTGAGGGCGAGGGCGCCCCAGTCGTTCGGTGAGGGCAGTGCGCTGGTCATCGGTCCCTCGTCCGCCTAGGGCGGAGGGGACCCCTCGGCGGCGACCGGTTCCCCCTCCCGACGGTGGGCGCGCGCGGGCGGGGCGAGCTGCTCGATCCGGCTGCGGATGTACTCGCGGACGGCGGACCGAACGGCGTCGTCGACGCTGACGGAGTTGCCTTCCCGGACGAACTCTTCGAGCCGGCTGTTGTCCTGGCGAGAGAGTTCCACCACCACCTTGCGAATGTTCTGCGGCGGCAGGTTGAGCTCGATGTACTGCTCGAGGCCTTCCCGGATCGTGTCGGAGATCGTCGGCGTCGCCTTCGACTGCTGGACCTGCTTGAGCTTCTCGAGAAGCTCCTGCGGGATGCGCACCGTCACCCGCTCCGACGTGTCGACCATGCCCGTCAGACAACACCCCTTGCTTTGTCTGACGAATGACATATCGGAGTGCTGGTATATGAAACGCTCTCCCCGGCCGGACGTCGCGTTCGTCCAAGGGAGCGACGGCGCCGCGGCCGCCGCCGCGCTCGGGCCGAACCGGGCGACCTCAGCAGGCTCCCCGATTGACGACCTCTTCGCAGGACGAGGCGGGGAGGACCTCGAGCGAACCGGCCTGGGCGAACGGGGCCAACCAGGTCCGGACCGCCTGCTCGTTCGGGCCGTCGAGAACGAGATAGAGGTGATGTTGTCCTCGGGCGACCGCCTCGCCGTGGATCTTTACTCCGTGCTTCGCCGCCTCGGGGGCCGAGAGGAGCTGAAGGAGGAACGGGGCCATTTGCGGGTTCGAGGCCGGGCAGCGGTCGGCGGGGTGTCGGTGTTCGGCGACGAAGAGTGCCATGCCCGCACCACCCCGCCCGGGGTCTATTCCCTGTCGGAAGGCGAAGGTTCCGCCGGCGGCCGCGAGAACGGCCGGCGCCGTGCTCAACCGTTCAATGGACTCCGACGACCTTCCCGTCGGGGGTGAGGTCGATCTCCTCGGCCGAGGGCTTCGTCGGAAGTCCCGGCATCGTTTCGATCGTTCCGAGGTAGACGACCGTGAACCCCGCCCCCGCGGAGCGGGTGAGACGGTCGACGGTGACGTTGAAGTCGCGCGGACGGCCGACCACGTGCGGGTTGTCCGAGAGCGAGAGCGGGGTCTTCGCCACGCACACCGGTCCATCGAGCTCCCGGATCCTCGTCAGGAGCTCGAGGTCGGCGAGCGCCTCGGGGGTCCGGTTCACGTGGGCCGCTCCGTAGAGACGGGTCGCGATTGCCTCGACCTGTTCGAAGATCGGCGTGCTCGGCGGGCTCACCGGGCGGCTCTGGCGCCCGAGCTTCGCGGCCTTCTCGACGGCCCGAGCGAGATTCACCGACCCATCACCGCCCTCGGCGAAACCGCGGGACTCCACGACCTCGACCCCGCGGGTCGCGCAGAACCGCTGGACCGCCTTCGTCTCCTCGATCGAGTCGGTCGGGAACCAGTTGAGGGCGACGATCGCCGGGACGCCGTAGGTCTCGATGTTGTCGAGGTGCTGCGCGAGGTTCTCGAGCCCTCGCTCGAGGGCCGCTAGGTTCGGTCGGCTCGACTCCTCGTCCGAGATCCCGCCCTGGAAGCGGAGGCCGCGCTGCGTCGCGACCAGGACCGCCACGTCCACGTTGCGCCCGAGCGTCGGCGTGACGATGTCGACGAACTTCTCCGCCCCGAGCTCGGTCGCGAATCCCGCCTCGACGACGCAGAAGTCGGAGGTCGCGAGGGCGAGCTCCATCGAGAGCCGGCTGCACGTGCCGTGCGCGAGGTTGCCGAACGGCCCGACGTGCACGAAGGCCGGGTTCCCCTCGGCGGTCTGGACGAGATTGGGTTCGAGCGCGTCGCGCAGGAGGGCGGCCATCGCACCGGCCGCATGCAGGTCCTCGGCGCGAATGGCGGTTCCGTCGGTGCTCAGCGCGGCGACGATCCGGCCGAGTCGCGCCTTGAGGTCGACGTAGTCGCGCGCGAGGGCGAGGATGACCATCACCTCGGACGCCGCCGTGATCACGAACGAGCTCGGGTGCTCGACGAACCGCGGGTCGTGGCCCTTGCCGACCGAGATGTGACGGAGGGCCCGGTCCTCCATATCCACGGTTCGCGGCCACAGGATCCGGTTCGGATCGATGCGGAGGCGGTTCCCGTGGAAGATGTGGTTGTCGATCATCGCGGAGAGCAGGTTGTGCGCCGAGGCGACGGCGTAGATGTCCCCGGTGAAACCGAGGTTGATCTCCGAGGAGGGCTCGACGGTCGACCGACCGCCGCCCGTCGCGCCCCCTTTCACTCCGAAGATCGGCCCGAGCGACGGCTGACGAAGGCAGACGACGGCCGAGCGGCGCAGCTTCGCGAAGCCGTCCGCGAGCCCGATCGCGGTCACGGTCTTCCCTTCGCCATGGCGGGTCGGGGTCATCCCGGTGATCAGCACGAGCTTCCCCGCCGACTTCTTCTTGGATCGCTCGCGAACAACCGAGACCGGGATCTTGAGGGCCCACGGCCCGGCGGCGTGGTACTCGTTCGGTTTCAGGCCCAGCGCGCCCGCGATCTCGTTGAGGTTCCGCATCGTCCCGCTCCGGTACCCTGCGACCGTGTCGATCGAGGGAACAGAACGGTACTCCTATGGACGTCCTTTATAGGAGCCATTCGTGGACTCCGCGTGACCCTCGCGCTGGTACCGTTCGCGGTCGACCAGCCGTCGTCGCTGGCCCTCGCGAAGGACGCACTGCGATCGCGACTCGCGCCGGGCGAGGAGCTTCGAGACCTGCTTCCGCCGCTCGAGTCGTCGATCCGTTCGGCCCGGGCCACCGGCGGCGTTCTCCGAGAGGCCGGTGGGGCCGAGGGGATTGTCCTGTGGGAGCCCGCCGGCCCGCTCGGGGTCGCGCTGAGACTTCTCTACCTATCGCCGGCCCACGCCCGCGTCGAGCGGTACCGTGACGCGCTCGACCTCGCGACGCGCGCCGCCGGCCCGGTCGCGTTCGCTCCCGGCCCGCTGTCGGGGCTCTCGCCGACGGAGGAAGCTGAACTGATGGAAGGTCGGGGGTTCGCGGCGTTCGGCCGTTCCGAGATGATGTTCCCACCGACGTCCCCGGTTCCCTCGGTGTCCCCTCTTCCCGGGACGGAGGTGCGGCCGGTGCGATCCGAGGACATGGCCGAGCTGGCCCACCTCCACGAAGCCGCGTATCGCGATCACCTCGACCGCTTCCTCGCCCTCGAGGATCTCGACCCGGTCCGGGACGCCCAGCGTCAGGTGAACGACTACTTCGCGGGTCGGTGGGGCGAGCTCCTCGCGCCCGGCTCGACCGTCGTGACGCTCGCGGGCCGGCCGGTCGCGGCCGTCATCGCGGTCCGGCGAGCCGAGCACGCGCTCGTCATTGACGTCATGACCGACCCCGAGCACCAGGGCCAGGGATTGGGGCGAGCGGCCCTCGTCGCCTCCCTCCAGGCGCTACGCCATCGAGGCGAGAGTGCGGTCGTGCTCAACGTCACGGAAGGCAACGACCGGGCCGTCCGACTCTACCAGCATCTCGGCTTCGTCCGGTCGATGGGTCCGTCGGTCGAATGGTACGACGCGCGCCGCATGCCGGTCGTGACTCCGACCCCTCGCTCGCTCACGCGGCGCTCGAGGCCGGCGACTCCGCCGGACGATACCCCAGGTGCAGCAGGGCACGGAACGACAGCGCGCTGAACAGTCCGAACGCGACGAGCGCGCCTCCGGCGCCGAGGTACGTTCCCTGGACTCCGAACGAGAGCGTGAGCAGGCCACCCGTGTACTGGCCGACCGGCACGAGCGAGAGACTCCCGACCTCGTCCGCGGAGAAGACCCGTCCCATCATCGCGTCCGGCACGGTCGCCTGCACGGTCGAAAGGAACACGGTCGTGATCATTCCGGGCATCAACCCGTAGACGAACACCACCGGAATCGCGAGCCAGATCGAGTGCACGAGCCCGAGCGCGAGCAGCCCGAGGCCCATGCCGATCGTGAACACGATGATCGCGCGGCCGGCCCGAGCCTCGAAATGAATTCGGCCGGCGAGCACGAATCCGGCGGCGACGCCGACCGTCGCCGTGGCGACCATCGCGCCGTACCAGATCCCCTGCGTGAGATTGAGCCAGCTCGCGACATAGAGCGCGAGCTCGACCAGGGCGACCGCGGAGAGAAAGTTCGTCACGAGCGCGACGACCGTGATCTCGAGGAGGCCGCGACGCCGCGCGAGGTACGCGTATCCGTCGGTCGCTTCCCGAAGGACCGAGCGCTTCGGCCGCGAGGGGGAGACGGACAGGTCCACGTCGACCGCGAGCAACGCTACCTGCGTCGCGAAGCAGAGCACGAACGCCACCCCGAGCGCGTACGCGGGGTCCGCGACGGAGAGGATCGCCCCGACCACGAGGCTCGCCGCGGCGCTCACGAGGGCGGCCGTCGCGTAGATCACACCGTTCGCGTGCGGAAGCTCCTTCCCGTCCACGAACCGGGGGACCGACGCGTTGAACGCCGGCCGAAAAAGGGTCGTCGTCGCGGCGACCGCCGCCCATCCCGGGTAGAGCAGGAGGACCCAGACCGGCAGATAGAAACCGGCCGGCCCCGGTAGCGGAATGCGGGCGGAGGGAAGGAACACGAAGTCGGCCGCCAGGAGGGCGATGACGACGAGCGACACCAGGTTCACCGTCTTCATCATCGTCCCGCGGTCGTAGCGGTCGGCGAGGGCCCCGGAGAAGAACGCGCCCGCGAGCGTGGGGACCGACGAGGAGAGCCCGAGGAACGCGAGGGCGAGGGCCCCGTAGGTCGTCCGCTCATCGGAAGGGTACGCGAACGCGATGGAGTAGAGCAGGACGACGAGCACCGCGGACGGCGCGGCGAACTGCAGCGCCCCGGCCGTGAGGAACGAGGCGAACGAGCGACGACGGAGGAGCGTTCCGTACCGGCTCAGGGGAGTCCCCCTCCGACGGTTCCGACCCTCCGTCCCCTCGATAAGGCTGTCGGCGGGCCGGCGGTCGTCTGCGAAACCCGCTTGTACTCGCCGCACGTCCTCGGCCTCTCGGAGCGAGCGAGCCGTGCGCCTGATCCATCGTGACGCCTCCACCGGAGAGCACCGGCTGCGGCTCGAGACGCCGAGCGACCTGTGGCGGGTCGCGCGCCTCGTCCGGCCGGGGGACCTCGTCGGCGCGTCGACCACCCGACGGGACCCCGAAGCTCCGCCGGACGTCGCCGGCGCCGAGCGAAGTCGCCGTCGCGTCTTCCTGACGGTCCGCGCGGAGCAGGTCGAGTTCCACGGGTTTTCGAAACACGTCCGGGTGACCGGACCGATCGTGCAAGGGCCGTTCGACCTCGGCCGTCACCATACTCTCGACCTCGCCGACGGCGACGAGCTGACGGTCACGAAGGAGACGTGGACGAGCGGGGACCGCACGCTCCTCGAGGAAGGTCTCGAGCGGAAGGGAGACGCCACCATCCTCGTGGCCGCCGTCGACTGGGGCGACTCGTCGCTCGTCCGCCTGAGAGGTCGTTCGGTCGAACCCGTCATGGACCTGCGGCGCACGATCGCCGGAAAGCGCTACGAGGGGGGCCAGGCCGAGAAGGACCGTGCGACGTACGTTGCCGAGCTCCTCACCGCGCTTCGCCGCGAGGGGGCCGGGGCGAGCGCGCTCGTGATCGCGGGCCCGGGGTTCCTCAAGGAGGAACTCTCGCACCGCCTGACCGAGGAGGACCCGGCGCTTGCGAAGAAGATGCGGGTGTATCCCACCGCGGAATCCGGTCGAGTGGGGGTCGACGAGCTGCTCAAGTCGGGCCGGGCGACCGAGGTGCTGCGGGGGAGCGTGGCGGCCGAGGAGGCCGAGGCCGTCGAGCGCCTCATCCGCTCCCTGGCCGGAGGAACGCGGGCGGCGGTCGGACCGGTCGAGGTGGCGGAGGCGGTCGAGCAAGGTGCGGCCGAAACGATCCTCGTCTCCGAGACCCTGCTCCCCGACCCGACGATCGCACCGATCCTCGACCGCGCCCGCGAGGCGCGGGTCCGCCTCTTCGTCGTGCGGGACGAGGGAGAGGCCGGAAAGCGCCTCGCCGCCCTCGGGAGGATCGGGGCGCTGCTGCGCTACGACTGGGTGAGCCCGACGCGGCTCACGGGATCGCCTGGATCGCCTCGCGCAGTTCCTCGAACCGGCGCTTCAGGTCCTTGAGGGAAAAGCGGAGCGCTTCGCGGGGCGTGAGCGAGCCGTCGGTCTCGAACCGGAGGAAGAAGTCCTCCTCGTCGGCCGTGACCTTGATCGAACCGTGCTCGCACGATTCTTCGCACGCCTTGCAGAAGATGCACTTCGGTTCGTCCGTGACGGAGAGCTTGCCGCCGGCGAATTCGAGGATGTTGACGGGGCACGACGCCGCCGTGCGCTTCAAGCACGCGTCCGTGCACCCCTCCTTGCGCGCGATCTTGACGTGGGGCCGGGGGAACATGCCGATCCCGTGGGCGACCTGCCACTTCGCGTGCTCGCGCGCGGTCCCGACGATCGCGGTCGCGTAGGCGAGCAGTGCCTGGCGGGCGCCGAGGCGAACGATCGGCACGTCCGGCTCGAGGACGGCGAGCGAGTTGTCGCCGAGGGGCACGACGTCCTTCGCATAGACCGTGCACGGGCCTTTCTTGTCG
>JASHUP010000248.1 GCA_030039915.1 Thermoplasmata archaeon
CGGGGTCCCGACCAAAATCCTCGAGGAAGGGACCAGGTGGACCGCCCGTCTCAGCTGGTCGTCATCGGAGATTCACCGGTCTCGGAATCCCTGGCGTCGATCGGTCGACTCCTCGGATTCCGCGTCATTGCGGCCGGTCCCGACATCGACCCGGCCCGGTACCCGGACGCCGATGCCGTGGTGGCCGATCTCAACGATCTCGCGGAAAAGTTCGATTCCAACACGTTCGGGGTCGTCGCAGGGATGCCGGAGTACGAGGTGCGTGCGCTCGTCCTGCTCCTGCAATCAAAGGCGGCGTACGGAGGGATCGTGGCGAGCCGACGGCGCGTCCCAGCCCTCCGGGAGGCCTTGCTTAAGGAAGGCGTTTCCATCGTCGAGATCGACCGGCTGCACGGGCCGGCCGGGCTCGACATCGGGGCACAGAGTTCGGAGGAGATCGCGCTGAGCGTCGCCGCAGAGATCGTACGGGTGGCGCACGAACGTTTGTCCGCTTCTCGATGACGTGAGATCGTCCGATCGGCACCTAGTTCTCGAGTGGGCTTGCGTCCGACGGATCGGACGCGCTCAGGAAGCTCACCGACGCGAGCACGTCGCGTCCCGACGGGCGCAGCGCGTCCACGGCATGACCCAATAACTCGTAGGCCGCGTCTTCGGACTCGGCGAGGTCGTCTCCCGAGCTCTCGTCTCGAACGTACACGCGCAACACCCCGCGTTCGATCCCGAGCAGGACGTACCCGACCCCGTCCCGCCCCGCCCAGGCCAGAAGCCGGCCGCTCGGACGGTCGACCACTCCGACCCAGCGCAGTGAACCGAACCAACGCCCGGAGAGCCGGCCCAGAACCGCCTCCGCGAGGGCCCCCGGCGGGAGCTCGACCCGCGCGATCGGTCGAAGCTCCGTCGACGCTGGCGCGAGTCCTCTCGCCGCGGCGCCGAGGGCGCGATACCCGTCGGCCGATCGTTCGACCAACCCCTCGCGCTCGAGGCGCCGAAGAGATCGGGAGAGTGATTCGGGGTGCGCGTGAAGGACGCGTCGCAGGCCACTGAAGGCCATCCGCCCCGGGAGGCCCTGAAGGGTCGAGAGGACCCGCGCGTCGAGTCCACCGGAGGGCGGTTCGGTCGGCGCTTCGCGAAGCGTTGCCATCACCCGTACTACCGGAGGACGGTTCATAAACGGCGAGTAACGCGGTCGTTACCACCTAGACCCCGTCCGGCGCTGCCCGCACGCGTGACCGGGAGGACGCCGACCCGGTCAATATCCCCCTCCTCGAAGTGGAGGTGGTGGAGCGAAAGTTCCAAGGTACATCCATGAGCGAAACCGAGAACGAGTGCACGCCGGGCGGGGCAAACTTCGGACCGTGGGTCTGGTCGGCCTATCGGGCCTACAACGAGCTCCTCCGCGAGAAAGTGAAGAAGCGATTCGAGGCTCAGGAAGGCCCCTGGATGGAGAAGGTCGCGGACCTCCTGGTCCAAGTCGTGAACGCCCGCTGGGAGGGCGGTCGAAAGAAGGAGAAGGAGCTCGAGGAGCTGTACCACCGGCTCGAGCAGCTCCTCTCGGAGTGAAGGAAATGGAGAGTCCCCTTCCCCTTCATCCGATGCCCTCCCCGCCGACCGGCCCCGAGCCGTTGCTCCCCGGGCACTAAGTCCGACCCGAGTGGAACGTCGGAGCGATCCATGCCGCTCAGCGAATTCGAGCATCGCATTACCGGCGCGGTCGAGGCCGTCGGGCCGAGCGTCGCCGGCATCGAGAGCCTCCACATCGGCCGGCGCCGCGGCGGACCCCCGTTCGGCATGCCGGCGCGCGCCACCGCGCTCGTCATCGACCGATCGGGCTTTCTGATCACCAACCAGCACGTCGTGGAGGGAGCGGCTCGCCTCCGCGTCCACCTGCCCGACGGTCGGGAGCTGGACGGCGAGGTCGTCGGGGGCGACGAAGCGACCGATGTGGCGGTCGTCCGGGTCGACGGCATCGACGTCCCGGCCGCCCGTCTTGGCGAGTCCGAAAATCTGCGCGTGGGTCAGCTCGTGCTCGCCGTCGGTCACGCGCTGGGTCTTCCCGGGGGTCCCACGGTTTCGGTCGGCGTGGTCAGCGCCCTCGGTCGCCCGCTCCCGGGCAGCGACTTCATCTTCGAAGGACTGATTCAGACGGACGCCGCGATCAACCCCGGTAACAGCGGCGGCCCGCTCGTCGACCTGGACGGGGCCGTAGTGGGAATCAATTCGGCCATGGTCCCCTTCGCCCAGGGCGTCGGCTTCGCGCTCCCGATCCACGCCGTGGCCCGGATCGCGGACGAGCTCCGTCGCAACGGTCGAGTCGTGCGCCCCTGGGTTGGCGTGATGGTCGCCGAGCTCGGCCCGGATCTTGCCCGACAGTATGCGCTTACCCCGTGGTCAGGACTGCTCGTGGCCGAGGTCGTGCCCCGCTCCCCGGCGCACCGCGCGGGGATCCGTCCGGGCGACCTCGTCGAGCAGGTCGGACCGTTCGAGGTCCGCCGCGTACGCGACCTCCTCGAGTCGCTCGGTAAGTTCCCGGTCGGTTCCGAGGTCCCGCTCTCCCTTCGCCGGCGCGGCGCCGCGCTCACGGTGACCGTGCCGCTCCAGGAGAACCCGGAAGCAGTCCCGGTGCGAGGGTAGGGATCGAGGGGACCTCGGGCGCCTGGGCGGGGAGCTACCCGCCCTTCCCGCCCTCGTGGATGACCTGCCAGACCTTCCACGGGTGGATCGGGATGTCGATGTGCTCGACGCCGTACGGCCGCAGCGCGTCGATGACGGCGTTCACGATCGCGGGCGGAGCGCCGACCGTTGCCGACTCCCCGACGCCCTTCGCCCCGATCGGGTGGTGCGGAGACGGCGTCACCGTCTTCGCGGTCTCCCAATTCGGCGTCTCGACCGCCGTCGGAACGAGGTAGTCCATGAATGTGCCGCCGTGGATGTTCCCGTCCGCATCGTACTGGATCTCCTCGAGGAGCGCGGGAGCGAGGCCCATGGTGAGCCCGCCGTGGATCTGGCCGTCCACGATCATCGGGTTGATGATCGTCCCGCAGTCGTCGACGGCCACGAACCGGCGGATCTTCACCTGACCGGTCTCCTTGTCGATGTCGACCACGCAGATGTAGCTCCCGAACGGATAGGTCATGTTGGGCGGGTCGTAGTAGTCGATGGCTTCGAGGCCCGCCTCGATCCCCTTCGGGTGGTTCGTGTACGCCGCGAACGCGACCTCCTGCATCGTCTTCGACTTCCCCGGCACCCCCTTTACCCGGAACGCGTAGTCCTTCCACTCGATGTCGTCCGGGCTCACCTCGAGGAGATGGGCCGCGATCTTCTGGGCCTTCTCCCGGATCTTGCGCGCGGCCATCGAGGCCGCGGCGCCCGCGGTCGGAGTGCTGCGGCTCGCGTACGTCCCGAGGCCGTAGGGGGCGGTGTCGGTGTCGCCCTCTTCGACCCGGATGTCGTCCGCGGGGATCCCGAGTTCCTCCGCGAGGATCTGCGCGTACGTCGTCTCGTGACCCTGTCCCTGCGACTTGGTGCCGAACCGGGCGATCACTTTGCCGGTCGGATGGATCCGCACTTCGGCGGAATCGAACATTTTGATCCCCAGGATGTCGAAGGT
>JASHUP010000249.1 GCA_030039915.1 Thermoplasmata archaeon
TTGGATGCGACTGCCCCGGTGACGGCCACCTCGATCGAATCGGCCGCGTCGGGAACAACCGCCGGACTCGGTCCAAATCCGGTCATCCCTTGGAGGTCCGAAAGCGGCAGCAGAACGACGAACGCCGCGTTCATTCCGATCGCGGTCGGAAGGAGGGCGAAATCGCCGGTGACGTTGTAGCGCACTCCCTGAGAACGGTTGTCGTCCGGGCTGAGGAGGAGCGTATCCCCGACCGAAACGTGTTCGCTGAGGGCGTACGGCTGGGACACCAGGACCTTGTACGTCGCGGGACCCGCGTAGGTCCCGTTCGCATAGTGCACCGAGTCCGACGGGTCCCCGAGCGGAAGCGGCGACGGAAAGAGGCCGGACTCGGCGGGGCCCAAGGTCGGCGTGAATTGATCCGGAATGACCCCCTCGGCGAGGACGGGCGTCACCGCGCCGGAGGGACCGAAGGCATCGACATCGATGCTCAGCGTCGGAGAGGCCGCGGTTACTCCCGGGATCGCCAAAATCCGATCGGTATACACATGGGCGTCCTGGATCCCGTGATCCCCGGAGGCGCTTACCACGATCTGGTACCCCGCGTTGCTGAGGTCGGCGAGCTCGTGGGACGAAACACCCCCTCCGACGCTGAGAAGGATGACGGGTAGGGCGACCGCTGTTCCCACGGCCGCCACCGCGAGGACGAGCTGGAGACGCGAATGGCGCAACGCACCGCCCCGACCCCAGACGATCATGGGGCTCGAAGCTCCTCCGCGACGGGGAGCTGCATGGCGCGAGCCGCGGGCGCGATCGCCGCGAATAGGCCGACGGCGAACACTAGACCGAGGCCCGCGAGGAGCACGGTCGCGTCAAACGAGACGAACGAGAAGGAGGTCGGCAGACCCGCGAGCAGGCGCATCAGGTAGAGATTCAGCCCGTAGGCGCTGACGAAGGCGATTGGCAGGCCGATCGCGAGGCCGAGGAGGCTGAGCACGACCGCCTCCTCCACGACCATCGCTCCCACGGACGCTCGGGAATG
The DNA here is from genome assembly GCA_030039915.1 of Thermoplasmata archaeon. Next base: position 1,022 of record JASHUP010000249.1, read on the forward strand.
ACCGACGGCCCGCAGCAGTGCGATCTCCCGCGACCGGTCGTCGACGGACATCTGGAGGACCGTCGTTGCGAAGAGAGCGGCGACGACGATGCCGATCGCACCCACCAGCTCGCCGAACGTCCGATACAGGTTGACGACGTGCTGGATCTCACCCAGGATGTCCCCGAGGGTGATGACATGCAGAGCGGGGAACGCGGCCACGATGCGGGTTTCATCGGCCGTCGGGTTGGTGGGGTCCGTCAGATGGATGAGGACGAGCGTCGCGTAGTCGGTCGAGGCGGACGCTCCGCCGATGATCTGCTGGAGTTCGGAAAGGTACGTGAACGCGAGCAAGGCGGAGGGCACGAGCCAAAACGGGCTCGAGATTCCAACGACCCGGAACTCGGTGGCGTTGGCGTACCAGCCCGAGATCGCGGCCACGGACGGCGGCTGAGCCGCGGCGAGCCACACGGGATCGCCGAGGCCCAGATGCAGCACGTACGCGAGCTGCTGGTCCAGGACGATCTCGTGGGTCGCGGGTCCGTCGTACGAGCCGTTTCCGTAGTGGGGGTCACCGGGCGAAGTGAATCCGGTTCCGTTGTAGAGATCCGGGGTTTCGATGCCGGTGTTGTCCGAGGGGATCCAGCCGACGGTTCCGGAGGAGGTCGGGGACCACCCCGCCGGAACCGAGCTCGAGTTGGCGTCGGCCCAGAGGGTCTCGTTCCCGAACACCAGGTCGCCGATGAGCCACGGGCTCGCGGCGACCACGTTTGGGTCGACCCTCGGGATGTCGGTCGCGAGACCGTGAGCATCTTCGACCGGAGGGAACACCCCCGCGGCCAGGTTCGAATTGTTGCTGAACGCGATGAGGTCGACACCGCTCTCGGCCGCCAGGGTCGCAGCGCTCGACTGAATTCCGTTCGAGAGCGCGAGGAGCAGCACGACGAGTCCCACCGCCAGCCCGATCCCGAGCGCCGTCAGGGCCGAACGCCCCGGCCGCCGACGGATCGCGTCGAGGCTGTAGCGCACGGTCGTGGCCCGGTCCCCTCAGCGAGCCGCCGCTGCGCGGAGCTCGCCGAGAGTCACCTGATGGGAGGCTTCGACATTGTACTTGTGGATGGACTCCTCGCTCACGGTGCTCGCTCGCACGATCGTCGTGTCGGGAAGGGCGCGGAACCGCTCCGGCACGCTCGCGAGAAGGTCCCGCAGGACGTCCTCCACGAATTTCGGGTGTCGGTGCGCGTCGAGGACCACCTGCGCCTCGTCCCCCCGCTTCAGGATGGCGTACGTCGGGCTCGACTGAGCGGCCTCGATCGCGGCGATCAGGTCGTCGGCCTCGACTTCGGTGCCGTCGGAAAGACCCAGGACGAGACGGGTGCGATTGCGCTGGTTGTGCGTGATCATCGGCAGATTCGCGAGCTCGGGGCGGCCCAAGAGCGGGAATTCTTCCCGCAAACGGTCCCGGCAGGTCTCCATGGCACAAGGGCAGGCCGTCATACCCACAGCCTCTGCCCCAATGGAACGGGCGAGTGTGGTCGAGCCGTCGGCACCGCGCACGGCGTGGGCTTCGGCCAGAAGCAAATAATCTTCGAAGCTGCGCTTCTCCTCGGAAATCCCCTTGCGGACAAAGTACTCGGCCGAGGCCTCGACCGAGGCCTCGGTCGCCGAAGGGTGCCGTGCGAGGAGCTCCCGGCCGATAGAGGAGCACGCCGATTCCAGGCTGGCCACCGGGCGGGTCGCGGTCTGGTCGACAACCTCCGCGAGGATCTCGGCGTTCCGCGAGAGATCGGACCCCTTTCGTCCGGACGGAAGGTCGACCGCGACGCGGAAGGTCACCGCGAGCGTACGCGTCGCGTCCGGCCGTTGGACCGTGAGCGGTTTACGGATGTCCGAGAGGCCGACCGACCGCAGCCGGAGCCGACCGTGGTCGGGCGACATCGCGTGAATATCGCGCATTGACGACCTACGG
>JASHUP010000250.1 GCA_030039915.1 Thermoplasmata archaeon
GGCGCAGCAGATCGCCCTGGTCGAAGATGCGTTGGGTTGGTTGAGGTCGAAGAACTCAACTCGGACGGTGAGCGCCCTGCCAAGTTACTCCACCCGGGCCCGAGCAACCTACGGGCGGGTTGGGCTCGTCGAGCGCCTTCGCTCCGAGTTCATGATCCGCGAACTCGCCTGAGCACGCCTCTACCGCCGACTACCGTCGAGGCTCAGTTGTTCGGGTTCGCTCGGAACCAGACCATTATTTCGACGAGGATTCCCAGCGCGCAAAAGACCGCGCTCAGGATCACGAAGGTGAGCACCACGAACATGTTGTTGGTGGTGAGCGGTCCCGGCGGGCACGGTCCATCCTGGCCGTTCCCGTTGGCGGGCGGGCACAGGCTCTGCGAGGGGGTCGTGAAGACGACACCGGCCGCGACGGCGGTGAGGGCGAGAGCCCCCGCGAAGACGAGAACGGCGATCCCCACCCAGCGGGCTTCGGACGTGACGATCGCATGCGACGGCCGCGTGTCCGCCTCGTCGTGGGCCAGGGCGGTGGAGGATGGGGTCTCGGAGGCCGGCATCCGGACGGGTATGGTGAACTCAACTAAGGCATTTTCGAGACGTTCCTGCGGCGTCCCGTATGGCTCTCTCGGCAGGCCGGGGGGGAGGGTCGGGTCCGCGTGTCGCTCGCGTTCGCCGGGCCGGAGCACGCGAGCATAGATGGGTCACCGCATGGGTCCAGCTTCCGGCCGCAAAACGAAGCAGAAGTTCCCGACGACGCCGCCTCGCCGGTCGACCGGTGTTACGGTGTCCAGGTCTGACCGCCGTATCCAGAGGGCTTTTCGGGCGGCGTCGGTCCACCGAACGGGTCCGGCCGAGGTTCCGGTTCGCGTCCGTGCTTCTTCGCGAGGTAAGCGTCGATGGCGGTCGCGGCTCGTTCTCCGGCCGCCATCGCGTGGACGACCGAGCGGCCGCCGGTCGCGAAGACGCCCTCCACCCCGGTCATCCAGCCTTCGTTCTTGCCCTCGGGCCATCCCATGGAGGCGAACTTGAAGTCGTAGGCTTTGTCGAAATCGTCCACGTCCGCCACCTCGCCGACGGCCACGATGACCATGTCGCAGTCGATCTTCTCCTCGGAATTCGGGACGACCACCAACGTTCGCCGGCCCTTGGCGTCCGGGGGCCCGTGTTCGGTCCGCTCCACGACGAGCCCTTGGACGCGGTCCGTTCCGACGATCGCCTTCGGCGCGCGGTAGAACATGAAGTTGATGCCCTCGATCTCTCCGCCCGACTTCTCCTCCTGCGTCGCCTTCATGTCCTCGGGCCCCCGGCGGTAGGCGAGGACGACCTCGCTCCCGCCCGAGAGGCGACGCGCGGAGCGAGCGGCATCGAGGGCGACGTCTCCCGCGCCGATGACGACGACCCGGCGTCCGGTTCGGCCGAACAGACCCGCACTACCCGTGTTCATCGCGAGGAGGAACGGGAGCGCGTGGTAGACCCCCGCGAGTTGCTCGCCCGGGATCCCCAGCTCCCGGGCCTTGGAAGCGCCCACCGTCACGAGCACCGCTTCGTATCCTTCCTCGAGGAGGCTCTTCGGGGTGTAGTCGACGCCCGCCTTCTTGCCGGCCACGAAGGTGATGTCGAGATTCTTCCAGCGCGCGAGGTCGGTCGCAAGGTCGTCGGCTTCGAGGTGGTAGCGCGGAATGGTGTTGATCTGACCGCCGAGGAACGGTTGGACCTCGAAGAGCGTCACGGGATGCCCGCGGATCGCCAGATCCCAGGCCGCCATCAGGCCCGCCGGACCACCCCCGATGATCGCGACCCGCTCCTCCTTCCGTTTGGAAGGGACGTAGAGCAGATCCGACTTTCCGAAATCGAGCGCGGCGCGCTTCAGGTGGCGGATCGCGATGGGCACGCCGCGCCCGGCCATGATGCAGTCGTCCTCGCAGAAGTGGTAACACGTCTTGCAGAGGACGGTCGCGAGCGGATTCTCGCGCAGGACAAGGAGCGCGGCTCCATCGAAATCGCGCTCGCCGACCTTGATGTTGTATCCCCGCGCGTCCTGCATGATCGGACAGCCCTGGATGCAGTAGGGCATCGCGCATTGGAGGCAACGCTGACCCTCGAGCACCGCTTCTTCGAGCGTGTACGGATGGTCGATCAGAGCAAACTTCTCGACCCGCTCCTCGCGGTTCTCTTCCTCGATCGGCACTCGCTGGTATCGGTCCATCGAGATCCCGGCTGTTAGTGAACAGGTCGACCAACGGGGTCCCTATAGGTTCTCGGTTCCGCGTGCTATACCATGGGTCGGTGCATTCCCTACGTCGCACGTTCCCCGATGCGCCGTCTCCTCGAGGAGGCTCGAAACTCTGCGCCGAGCGACCGTTAAGGGCGCGCGGGAGATACCGACGCCGCGGTGCCGCCGAAGAAGCCCCTCGAATGGCTCCTCGAGGAGGACCAGCCCTCGATCCGGTATCTCGCCCTGACTCAGCTCGTGGGGAAGCGGGAGACGGACTCGGACGTGCGCGCGGCGCGTGCCCGCATCCCTTCCCTCGGTTGGGTGGCGGAGATCCTGAAGCAACGAAATCCCGGGGGCTGGTGGGTCCGCGATCGCGGCTGGCTCGAGCCAAGGTTCACCGGGACCCACTGGAACATGCTCGCTCTCGCCGACCTGGGGGCGACGCGGTCGATTCCCGAGGTCCGCGCCTCGGCCGAATTCTGGATGGCGAAGTCCCCGCTCCGGGGCGGTGGGGTCGGGGGTTTCGGGAAGGGGAAGGGTCATCACTGCTATACCGCGAACATGGCGCGCGGGCTGATCCGTTTCGGCTACGAGGACGACCCCAGGGTCCGAAAGACCCTCGACTGGTTGGTGAAGACCGCCCATCCGAAGGGAGGTTGGACGTGTCGGTTTGGCACGGATGGGCCGGCCACGAGCCGCTCGCTCGATGCTTGGGAGGGCCTGGCAGCCTTCGCCGCGTTTCCCCGCTCGAAGTGGACACGTTCGATGCAGGCGTGTGTCGAGCGGGGGGCGGAGTACTACCTCGAGCGGGAGCTCCACCTCCAAGGGGACCGGTACGAGCCCTGGTATCGCTTCCACTGGCCGGTCCATTACTACTACGACCTATTGGTCGGCCTCGACATCCTGACCGCTCTGGGGTACGGCGATGACCCGCGTCTCGGCTACGCCCTCGACCTACTCCGTTCGAAGCGGCGCCCAGACGGTCGGTGGAATCTGGACGCGGTGCAGACGGACCCCGACCCCGAAAGCGCCCGGTGGTTCGCGGCGCACCCGAAACAGCGCCCGGTCCCGCTGACGTTTGAACCGGCTGGGAAGCCGAGCAAGATGATCACCCTCCGGGCGTTGACCGTGCTCTCTCGAGTGAGTTAGTCGGGGTCGCTCAGCCCCTTCCGACCGCGGCTCCGGTCGGAGACGGGAGCCGCTTTCCTCCGACCGAGAAACGGCCCGCTGGGGCGCCCGTCTCATCCCGGCCGAATGCCGACGAGGCACCCGGGCGGGTGCGAGGTTCGTGGCCCGATGGGCGTACGCCTAGAGGAGCTTTCCTGCGCGGACGACGGGAGTCCCGTCGATGGCGACGTCCGCCCCGGCGAGGGTGACCCAGTTCATGAAGGTCGATCTGTTCGTGCCGTGGAGATGGTGGTTCCGTCCCAAAGATAGGGTGACCGAACCGAGTTCCACGGACTCGAGATTGGGAACGTCCTTCGCGGCCGGATTTAACCCGAGGGTGAGACAGCCCGTTCGGTCCCGTCCGGCGGTGCCGCTCCGAAAGCGCCGAGCGAATTCCTCCTCTCCGTTGACCTCACGATCGAACGAGAACGACTTCAGCCGGCCATCGGCGAAATCGAGAGTTCCTCCCTCGCTCCAGTACCACCAGATGTTGGTCCGCCGGTTCGCGTGTATCTGCCCCTCCGCGGTCTGGGAGTCGAGCGCCACGTCGACCCGTCCCGCGGGGACCTGCGCTAACATGTCCGCCGGGCCGTACCGCTTGTCCCGCGGATGGGGCGTTCCATCGTGAACGCGAGGAGCCCCTCGACCTATCCCTACCTCGAGGTCGGTTCCGTTCGGGTGAGTGATCCGCACCTTCTTTCCGTGCGAGAGCGGTCCATACAGCCGGGCCGCGCGCCTCGTCGTCTCCCGGGGGTCGGTGAGGCATGCCCGCAGGATGCCTTCCTCCCACTGCGCCCGGTCGAGCTTCCACTCTCTCGCTCGTCCCTCGGTCGCGAATCCGATCGCCACCCGCGCCCCGCGAAGACCGGACTTCCTCGCGGCCGCGTACCAAGGAGAGAACCAGGCGGTCGCCTCGTCGAACGTCTTCTCGGGAATCTTCTCGATGCGGTCCGTGTCGCCCGGGCCCCAGAAATGGACGTACACGTCCGCGGCTTTCAGCGCCGCCCACTCCGGCGCGCTCGATTTGCCGAGGAGCTTACTCTGCTTGCGGTCGATTGCGCGCCACCACGCCTCCTCGTCCTCCTGGATGTGGAGGGTTCTGCCCCCCACGCGACGAATCTCGTCGACCATCGCGAGGGCGAACGGCATGGTGTGGTCCCAGGACTCGATGACCGCGTTTTCCCCTGCCCGAACTTTGAGGTATTTGGTCACAATGTTCCGGGCTGCGGCGCGGTGGAGCGTCGAGGGAGACCCGCTCATGGGCACATCCTTCCGGCTGTCACGCAGGTTGTGAGTACACGAGACCCAATATGAGCAGGTAGGTGAGTGAAAGAATACCTATCGGAGTTCCGAAAAGGCACCCGCCGGTCACGACCCGGTGAGGGGTCCGTTCAACGAGGAGCCGCCGGACGGCCCGCCCGGTAATCTCGTTCCAATGCTCTTCCGAGGTTCCGCCACATCGTCCGGAGCTCTCGCTCGAGCGCGACCTTCGAGGGGTTCTTCACGCCGAGGGAGGTCGCCCTGCGTTTGCCCCGCATGGTGAACTCGGTCGACCCATCGCGAAGCGGTCGAAGGGTGTAGACGAGGTCCCAAGTACGGTAGTTCCCCTCCGCGGTCGCGGTCCACCGATCCGGCGGATGAAGCGCGACGACCTGCCGGCTCCACATCCACCCGTGAGGGGTTTCGTTGAGGTCCTCGTAGACCACCGTGCGCCGGTTCTTTCGGATAAGCTGCCGCGACCCCGGGTCACCCTGAAGCTTGCGGTCAGCATCGGTATAGTCCGTACACCATGCGTAGGCGTAATCCAATGGGGCATGGAAGACGGTCTTGATCTCGTAAACGGAGACAGGTCTGGTCGTCAGTACGCTCACGCTCCGACGCGCCTAAGCCTTCTGCCCGTCATCTAGTCTACGGACTCTGGCCACCGCCGAAGAGGCCAGAATGGACAGCGAGGTTCAATCGCGAGGGGGAAGGTCGGCCCTCGGTCCGCCTGGGATTCCAAGAGGCCCGCATCCCATCCGTGGTCGCACCGTCCGTCCCGCGAGATCCTAGGGGGACTTTGGGCGGGAGCCCGCCCTTCGAGCAGCCCTCGATCGTCCCTTCGGGACCGGCCGGTCGGCAGCCTTTTCGCGATTGTAGCGTACCGCGGCCCGGATCAGCTCGCCGAGGGCCTTTTCGTCCACGACGTCGGTTTCGAAGAGGTCGATAGCCCGCCACTCCTTACCTCCAAGCCCCGCATTGAACAGTTTCTTAGGGTCGGGCAGGTGCGCCCCGTGAGGGAACGTGACCTTCACTTTTCCGGTGTGCGGGTTCGCGATCGCCACGATGCCGAAGTGGGACCAAGTGGGGGTCCCCATCCATTTGAACTCCTCGACGATTTCGCGGTCGGCGACGAGCATCACCCGACGGATCTGTTGTATGCGTTCTGCCCGCCAGTCGCCCACATGAGCGAGGAGACGGTCGATGAGGACTGAGGGAGGAGACTTGTCCATCGTCGGCTCGAATCGTCGTGCCGGATACATCAACCGTTAACGAGCTTTCCGTCGCTCCGCTTGGGGCTCCACCGAGAACGGAGCCTACGGTGGCTGAGGGCGCGAACCCCCTTCGTGGGAGTCGAAGGTTCCGTACCCGGGGTAAGTCCGCTCAGGGCAAGACGGTGATCTTCCCCGAGCGGCCCATCGAGACCTGGAGCTTTCCGCGAAAGTCCTTCACCCAGCCGTCGGTGATCCGGATCTTCTGTCCGACGCTGTAGCGCTTGGTGTCCTCGCCCCACAACGTGAGAGTGATCGTTCCGGTTTCGTCCTGGAGCGTCGCATCCGCGACCTGCGATGCGCCTCGGGATGTGGTCACATCGCGCGGTGCCGAAATGGCCGTGATGGTGGCGTCGATCGTCGCATTCTGGTTCGCTCGGAGGGTGGCGATTCCTGCCATGACGGTTGTGACCCAAGCCGGGCAAGTTAAACCGTCTCCGCTCGCCCTTTCGGTTGCCTTCGGGGTCGTTTCCCGACCTTCCCCGCGGGCCCTAGAGGGGAACTGTCCCTCGAATCACGGACCCTTGAGCGACGCCGCCCACGCCAAACCCGTGTCCCGTATTGGAGAACGAAACGAAGGAAACGAGGACCATGGACGAGCCGCTCTGGATCTGGAAATTCAACGCCTGGCCGTCCACGGCCCTCCAGGACTCACCGGTAGTATAGGTGAGGAGATTGGTCCCGCTCGGGGCGGCGAGTACCGCATACCAACGAGTCGAGGAGTCCGGAGGGGTGCCCTGGCAGAGGTTCGTGGCCGTTACGTTGGCCACCGCCCCCGGGTCTCCCACATAGTCTCCATCGAAGATCTCGAAAACCCGCACGAAGATGTCCCCCGTGTTGACCGGCTGGGTCGAGTTGACCCACGGGATCCGTTCGATAAACGCGGTACCTCCGGCACTGCAGTTCAACGTGCTGACGGTGGGGGTCCCGAACTGAACGACGATCTCGGGTCCCGGAACCGGTTGAAGACCTCCCGTCGGGCCGGTAAAGGGGCGGGCGGTGACGATCGTGTACGCTCCGAGCGCGATGATCACGACCACGATCACAATCCCGAGGCGTTCCCTTCGAGAGATACGACGTCGGACCTGCTGCTCCCGAAACGAGCGCGCTCGCCCATCGTAGGAACCCCGGCGGTGGGAGGAGAGCCCCGAGACCTGCCCTGTCCGGGGTTCGGGTTCGACCGGAGGCGAGGGCGTGACGGTCGGCGCATCCGTGTCGGTCATGTCTGCGTGTCGGTGGTCGGGATCAATTCGAGATAGGATCTCGGGAGGAGGCCCGGCCCCGGCCCGCGATTAACAGAGCCCAGGTCCCGCGCTTAAATCTTAGGTTCGGGGGCCGCCGCGCAAGCTGCGGCTCCGGAGAACCGATTGGGCGAGGAATCCTGCCTTCGAGCTCCGGTCCCTTCCGGGCGTGGGTTCCTCGGTGACCCTCGCCCATCCGAGGGAGTCCCGGGATCCGGGGACTCGTCGGGGTTAATCACTTAACCCGACCTCGACCGAAACGCGACGCTCAGAGGAATCCGATACGGGGGGGTGCTGGCTCTGAGAAGGAGGAGACCAGTTCTCCCCAGACCCAGTGGAATTGTTCCCACGGGGAGCCGCATGGAATTCCGCCTTTGGACCAATTCCTTAAACACGTCGACCGGACTCTCGGCGGACGTGGGGCTTCCGGAGCTGTTCGTCGCGGTGCTAATTGTCGGGATCTCGTGTGTCAACGCGGCGATGCCAACCGGCGCCTACCTCCGTTCGAGAGACGGACGTTTCCTCGTCCTTGCATCGGCGAACGCGGGTCTCGCCTTGCTCGGGGTCCTGTGGACGTGGGGAGAGTTGCCGCTGAACCCACCCTCGTGGATCGTTGGCAGCCTTCCGTTGATGATCCTCGTCCTGCTCGTCGACCTACTCCTGCTCGCCACCACGCTGTGGCCACGACATGTCTGATCGATGGAGGACGATCCGCTCGCCCTCGAGACCCGGCGCCGAATCTATGAGGCCGTGCGCCGAGCTCCGGGCGTCGGGGCCCGCGAGGTTCAGCGAGCGGCCAGCACAGGTTGGGGCGAGACCACCTACCACCTGGACCGCCTTACCGACGCGGGATTGATCCACCGGGAGCGGAGTGGTTTCCAAGACCACTATTACGCCGCCGAGGTCCCTCTCGCGGACCGTCGCCTGCTCGGTTTGACCCGGTCGCCCTCCGCGCGCCGCTTGCTGGTGGCCCTGCTGGATGCGGGCGAATCGACCGTGCCCGAGCTGACCGAGCACACGACCCTCAGCGAGGGGCGGATCTCGATTCACCTTCGACGACTCATCTCGACGGGGGTGGTTCATACGGGGCGACGCGGCCGGTATCGGACGTTCGCCATCGTCGATCGGAACCGGGTGCTTCGTCTGCTCGTGACGTACCGGGAGGGTCTCGCGGACGAATGGGTCGAGGGGCTGCTCCAAACCTGGTCCGACCTCTTCCGTCCGTGACTCGACGGCTTTGGACCAACGGATTCCGTTCTTGGACCAAAAAGAGGGTGGCCTTCTTCGAGAGTGTAGAGGTCAGATGATGCCAGTCAAGAACGGTCGGAACGGGACGGACTTCGGCCCGCGGGCCGAGCCGACGCTGCGCCGGGCCGTGCTCATCGGCGGGACGTTCCTCGTGCTCGTCTCGCTCGTGGCGACCGCCTCCGCTGCGACGACCTGGGACCCTCCACCGCAGGAGTGGACGAACGGAGTCGTTCTGTGTGAGTTTCTGCCCAGCGTTCCGACCGTGTCGGTCTCTGCCCTCGAGCGGAGTGAGACCGGAATTTCCACGACCATGAACTCCGTCGAGGAGATTGACCCGTCGGGCGACGTGGTGGCCAGTGCGACGGTCCCCGCGGCCGACTGGACCGCCTCGAACCTTTCGAACGACGACGCCTACGACCTCTCCTACAGCGCTGTAGTTCCGGTGACCGGGCCGTCGGCGTCTGCGCCCCTACTCGGCTCGGCCAACCTCACGGTCGCGTACGTCCTTCCGGCGTACGAGGATTCCACGAACGAGTCCCTGAACTCGGTCTCCGTCGACCTTCAGGTGGCCGGGTGGCCCTGGCAGGGCACCGAGGATCACCTCGCCCTCAGTCTCGAGGTCTGGCCATCGTTCGCGAGCGAGGAACATCTCGTGTTCCGAAGCACTCCGGGCGCGTTGCTCACGAGCGTTTCCACGAGCAGCGGAGCGGCGTTCGAACAGATGGACGGATCGGCGTCCGCGATCGCCAATCCGTCCTCCTCGAGCCCGATCACCCTCCCGGCGACGGCTTCTGTTTCCGGAAACAGCTCGAGCGCTCTGATCTCGGTCTCCTTCGGTTCCGCCGCAGGGACGTTCTCGACGCTCAACTATTCCGCCAGCGTGACCGTGCTGTTCCCGGCGACGGTCGCCGGCATCCCGACCATCGACCTGGTCGCCGTCGGTTCACTGGCCGCCCTGATCTCAGTCCTGGTCGCCGGGGGGGTCCGCAGAGTGCGGAACCGTTCCTCCGACCTGACATTCGTGAACGAGGAGGACCAATGACCGAAGAGCAGTCGATGAGGGCCGCCGCCGTGCCGTGGACCGTGCAGCTCAACTGCGGGCATCAGATCGAAGTGCCGTTCGTACCGGGCTCGCTCGCCACGGTGGCCTGCGTGCACGAACACCAATTGGTCTGCCGCGGCCGGCCACGCGTCGGCTTCCCGGACACCGGATTCGCCTACCCGATGGCCATCC
>JASHUP010000024.1 GCA_030039915.1 Thermoplasmata archaeon
AGAGGTTACCCCAGAGGATCGTGAACGGCACCTGGCTCATCGCGCTCGCCGCGATGATGATCGTCACGACGAATGCGCTCGCGCCGAAGTGTTGGAGGGCGAGGAGCGGGATCAGCGGCGTCGCGATCCCGTCCGAGATCGCGAGCGGGAGGTAGGCGAGGAACCACAGGTCGCTCGACGACGGCCTTAGCACCGAGTGGGACTTGATGTCGATTGACGTACGGCGGCCCCCCGGTGAGCAGTTCGATTCCGGGTGGGTGGGGATAAAGGGTCGGTTCTTCCCGCAACGCCGTTCCCTCGCTCTTCGGGCCGGGGGCGAGTCAGCGGGTCGGGGCGGTTCAGGGAGTCGGAACTTCGAGCCGCTGCAGGAGCTCGCGGTGCTCGTCGTCGGAAATCCACTCGACCCGCAAGTAGTCCCGAAGGAACTCGTCCGAGACGCCAAGTCGGCGCGCTTCCTCCACGACGAAGCGGTACGCCTCGATCTCGGTCCACCGCTGAACGTAGCTCATTCCGGGAGGCCAGAGGTTCGCGCCTCCGTGGCGCTGGATCACGTGACAGAGCTCGTGGTAGATGTCCATGAACAACACAATCGCCGGGCTCTCGGCGAGATGATTCTTCCCGATCACGATGCAATCGGACCCGGGCGAGATCACCGGCCGCCACTCTCGGCGGGCCCCGGGGGGCATGTCCCACGGCGCCACGTACATCCAGAGGTCTTGGTCCACGATCTGAACGCAGGTCTCCTCGAACAGCTTGACGCGAGCGACCGGGTCCGGTTGAAGGCGAGCGGCGGGCGGGAGCTGGTCGAGACCGGGGAATGCGGCGAGGAGCGGGTGACGACCCACGGGAAGGTCCCGAGTGATCCGGAATCCCTTCGGCGGCTGGGCTTCCGGCCGCGATTTTCGCCGTGCACTGGCCATGTTCGCGTTCGTCACATTCGCGTATCTACAAGAATCCATCGTGGTTCGCCGGCGGAATTGATTTCTCCGTGGGCGGTCTCCGGCCGCCGTGGTCGCTCGGGCCGTAGATTTCGCCCGGATTCGGGGACTCTCGGTCGGACAGGCAGAAACGCCCGACGGACGGAGCGGGGTCACCGCCGTGCTTTTCGACTCCGCGTCGCCCACGGTCGTCGAAGTGCGAGGGGGCGCATCGGCGACCTACGACCTCGCGTCGCTCTCGCTCGATGCCACCTTCGGACGTCGGTGGGCGTTGTTCTTCTCGGGAGGGAGCCTCTTCGGCCTCGATGCCGCCCGGGGGGTTCGCCTCCGAGTGCTTGAGCGCGGCGGCGGGCATCGCGCCTTCCGCAACCCGAACCCGGTCGCGCCGATCTCGGGGGCCGCGCTGTTCGACCTTCCGGTGGCACAGGGACCGATCCCCGATTACCTTCCGCTCGGTTACGAGGCCGCCCGCCGCGCGAATCGAGAGGAGGTCTCGGTCGGTTGCGTTGGCGCCGGCGCGGGCGCCACCGTCGGCAAGTACCTGGGGAGGGAGCGGGCCATGCGCGGCGGGGTCGGCGCCGCCGCCCTGAGCATCGGAAGGGGAAGCCTCGGCGTCCTGCTCGTAGTGAACGCGGTCGGAGCGGTTCGCAACCCCGGGACGGGCGAGTGGGTGGCGGGAGCTCGAGCGAGGGGAGGGGGGGTAGTTCCCCCGGCCACCGGCCCCGGCCGGGCCGACCGGGGCACAGGAACTACCCTGGGGGTCGTCGCGACCGACCTCGCCGTCGACCGACCCACTCTCGCGCGCGTGGTCGCGATGTGCCACGCGGGGCTCGCGTCGGCGATCTCGCCGTTCCACAGCTCGACCGACGGAGATGTTCTCTTCGGGGTGTCTACGGGGTCTTCCGCCACTGCCTCGCGCGAGGCTCGCCCGGGGGAAGTCGCCGACCGATTGGGCGTCGTCGCCGCGCGGCTCGTAGTCCGGGCCGCCCTCGGCGCGGTACGGACCGCGAATAGGGAACCGTAGACTCTACGACCCCGCCGCCCGTCGGAGGGAGGCGCCGCGGAGTCCCCGGATGAGGTCCGCCTTCGTCACGATGCCCTGGAGCTCCCCGCCGCGGGCGACCAGGATCGCGGGGTATCGACCGAGGAGCGGCGGGAGGAGGTCCCCGGGAAACCCCTCGTCCAACACCGGGTACGCCCGCTCGAGGACGTCACGCACCCGAACGCGGTGCGCGTTCGGCTCGGCGAGGGCCCGGAGAAGAGCCGACTCGGAGAGCGACCCCACCACCCGTCCCTCGTCGACCACGGGGAGCTGGCTGAACGCCCCACCCTCCATCCGCTTCGCGGCCGTGGCGAGGGTGGCGTTCGACTCGACGGTGACGAGGGGGCGATGCATCAGTTCCCCCACCGTGAGGCGGGGCGCCGTGAGCCCCTCCTGGGTTTCGAGGTAGGCGAGCACCCGCTGGACGAGCTCGTACGAGGGACGGATCTGGCCCCGTTCGATCCGGGAGAGGGTCGCGTCGCTCCGACCGATCGCTCGCGCAAGCTCCCCGAGGGATATTCCCAGCGCGAGACGACGACGGCGGATCTCCGCGAGGGTGTCCACGTCGGACCAACGGGGGTCCGGGGTTAAGGGCCTTGGGGGGCGCCAGGGAAGAGGGGGCGAGTTCGTGCCGAAAGGTAAAGGACCTCCCGCGTCATAGTGAAGCCCAGGTTCGATGGAGTCCCCTCCCCGGCGAATTTCCTGGATCAGCCCCCCTCCGGAGATTTGCTCGCTCTGTAAGGAGCCTCTCGGAGACCCCTCCGAGACCAGTTCGTGGAACGGCAATCCCGCGCACCGCGATTGCGTGAGGATCCACCTGATGCAGCGGGACCCCGCGTTCCGCGAGACCGGGGACGCCGAGGACCCTTCCGAGGAGATGGACGACCCGCTCGACGGCGTGATTCCTCGGGACGACGACGAGAGCGACTTCGGATAGGCGATTTCGGTCCCGGGGGTCGTTCCCGGGGGAAGGTTTGTCGCTTCCGGGGCTTCGCAACGCATAAAAGGCCCCCTTATGTGGTCCGACCGTCCTGCCCTTCGGGACGGAGGCTGATCGATGCCAGAAGTTGTCATCACCTGCGACTGGACGATGATGAGCAACCACCACGGGAAGGAATTCCTGGGGTTCGGTACAACGACCCCGGCCTACATCTTCCCGGAGAGCATCTACAAGCGACTGTTCTACCCCCAGATGCCCGTCGACGAGCACGGGTACCCCCGGCAAGCGCCCTACGGGATGCGAAAGATCGAAGCGTCGCTCATGGACGGCGGGTTCGATGCGCGCATCGTTCACCCGAGCTACCTGGACCGGTACATGCCCGGTGAGGCGAAGGTCCTGCTGATCTCGGGGCACGACTACTTTGGTCTCAATCCCCCGAGCTCCACGTTCGGGGGGGTGATGAAGAAGGAGACGCTCAACTGCATCAACTTCAAGCGGATGCTGACCCAACCGGCCGTGCTCGAGGCCCGCAAGCGAGGCATGAAGATCATCGCGGGCGGCCCGTGCGCGTGGCAGCTTTCGCCGGCGACCCGGATGAAGCTACCGTGGATCGGCGAATTCGTCGATTCCATCGGTGGGATCGACACGGTCGTCGAGGGCGAGAGCGACATCTTCGTCCGGGAGATCGTCGGGAAGGCCCTTCGCGACGAGTTCCTCCCCCCGCATGTCGTGCTCTCGGCCAAAGAAGCGCCGAAGGTCGAGCAGATCTCGTCTATCCGGTTCCCCAGCGTGAACGCGCTCATCGAGATCGGCCGCGGCTGCTGCCGGGGGTGCTCCTTCTGCTCGGTCACAACCCGCCCGACGCGGTGGTACCCCCTGTCGAAGATCGAAGAGGAACTCAAGGTCAACGCGGCGATCGGCGTCCGGAAGGGCATCCTCCACTCGGACGACGTGTACTTCTACGGCAGCCCGAACGTGATGCCGCACGAAGAGAAGTTGATCCCGCTCCTCAAGCTCGCGAAACAGTACTACGACCAGGTCGGCTGGAGCCATGTCGCCGTGGCCTCGCTCATGACCAAGCCGAAGCTGCTGTCGAAGTGCGCCGAAGTGCTCATCGACGAGAAGCAGAGCTGGTGGGGCGTCGAGGTCGGGGTCGAGACCGGCTCGCCCCGGATGATCACCGCGGCGATGCCGGGGAA
>JASHUP010000025.1 GCA_030039915.1 Thermoplasmata archaeon
CCTGATGCTCCGCGATCGGCTTGCCGAACGTCTGCCGTTTGAGCGCGTAGGAGGCCGCGTGGTCGAGAGCGGCCTGAGCGATCCCGGTCGCGAGGGCGCCGATCGGCGTCCGGGTCTGATCCAGCGTTCGCATCGCGAGGGAAAACCCCTCGCCCTCGGCCCCGAGACGATCGCCGGCCGGAATCCGAACGCTCTCGAAGCGGATGGTACTGGTCGAGGAGGCACGATGCCCCATCTTGTCCTCGTCCTTTCCCGGCGTGACGCCCTCGGCGGAGCGGGGGACGACGAAGGCGGTCACGCCCTTGTGCCGAAGCGCGGGATCGACCGTCGCGAACACGGTATAGAGCGAAGCGTGGGGCGCGTTCGTGATGAAGCACTTCTCTCCGGAGAGAACGTAGTGATCTCCGTCCTTCTTCGCGACGGTTCGCATCGACCCGGCGTCCGACCCGCTCGACGGTTCGGTCAGAGCGAAGGAGGCGAGATGATACTCGCCGCAGAACGGCTTCAGGAACCGCTCTTTCTGCTCGGAGGAGCCTCCGAGGAGGATCGGCTCGAGGGCGAGGCAGTTCGCGATGATCGAGGTCGTCATCCCGCCGCAGGCGTACGCGAGTTCCTCCACAATGAGACATTGTTCGAAGGAGCCAAGTCCGCTGCCGCCGTACTCCGCCGGAACGTTGAGATTCATGAGGCCGAGCTCGAAGGCCTTCCGGTAAATCTCCTCGGGAAATCTCGGGGTGCGGTCGCATTCCGCGGCGTGCGGGGCCATCTCGGTCCGGGCGAACTTCCGGGCGAGGTCCCTCAGGCTCTCGTGCTCCGGAGACAACGAGAAATCGGGCATGGACCGGGGAACGGGCGTGCCAGCGGAATCCGCTATATCACGGCTTGGGTGCTCCTCGGTGTGGCACGACCTTCCTCGCCGCGCCGGACCCGTCGCGAACCGCGCGCGCTGCCGGTCCGGAACTTCGCGAAACTGGATCGGGACCGTGCGCGGCGGGTGGGCGTTCCCGAGGTCATTCTGGCCGAGGGAAAGAGCGTACAACACTTGCTCGAGATCGTGAATGCGCTCTCGCAGCGTCGCCTCGGGGCGCTCATCTCTCGACCGACCGCGGCTCAACGACGGGCCTTACGCGCTTTTCGCTCTCCTCCCGGCACCCGGTCGCGCGTCCGCTTTCTCGCGGGCGGCCGGTTGGTCCGCCTTTCCGGGCCGCTCGGCGCCCGGTATCGCCCGGGCGTGGTGGCCATCATCACGGCCGGCACGAGTGATGTGCCGCTCGCCGAGGAAGCCGCCGGACTCCTCAACGAACTGGGCGTGCGGGTCGTTCGAGCGTACGACGTCGGCGTGGCGGGACTCCACCGGCTCCTGTCGGTCGTGCACCGGATCCAGGCCCGGCGTCCCGAGATGTACCTCGTCTTCGCCGGACGAGAGGGCGCGCTGCCGACGGTCGTCGCGGGCCTCGTCCCCGCCCCGGTGGTCGGGATCCCGACCTCGGTAGGCTACGGTCGAGGCGGTCGGGGGGAGGCCGCCCTCAATTCCATGCTCCAATCGTGCGCGCCGCTCGCCGTCGTGAACATCGACGCCGCGGTGCCCGCGGCGCTGTTCGCCGCGCAGCGGTTCGCGCTCCCGTAACCCCCGCGCCTCCACGGTCCGCGGGGCCCTCCCCAGCCATCCTCGCGCGGCCGCCACCCGCGGGTCGGAGCCGGGTCCGGGGGAAGGGTTTTTGTGACCTCGGGCACCTCGGTGACCCGTGCCTCCGCGAGCGCTGCTCTCCGACGAGGAAGAACGCGAAGATCGCGATGACCGCGAGAAGCTTCGCGCGATCGACGGTAAGCTCCGGGTACTCTTCGAGCGGCGAGAGGACCTGATCGTCGAGGTCCGGCGCGTGACGGCCGAGCAACGAGCGATCTACGAGCGTCGGCAGGCTCCGCAGGACGAGGTCGAGCGTCTCTACACCGAGCACACCGCCCTCGGCAAGCGGATCTCGGAGCTGCGCCTCGCTCGCGAGGCGGCCCGAAAGAAGGTCGAGGATGCGATCGTGCATCTGCGGGAAGTGCGCCTCACGATCGCTCCCAGCGAGCGGCTTCGCCCCGAACAGATCCGTAAGGAGATCGCGGAGCTCGAACTTCGGCAGCAGACCCGCGCGCTCCCGCTGGACGAGGAGAACGCTCTCATCGCGCTGCTTCGCCAGCGGGCCCAGGAGCTCAAACAGGCCGAGGCGAAGACCGCGGTCGCCGTGGCCCACCAGCGAACGCTCAAGGAGGGCGAAGCCGCGCTCGCGGCCGCTCGGGCGGAGTACGAGCTCCGGGGGAAGGAGATGGCCGGGGCCAAGGTCGAGCGGGATGCCAAGATGGCCGCCGTTCGCGACAAGCTTCAGGTGGCGGGGGGTCTCATCGCTTCCCTCCGGGAAAAAGGAAAGGCACGCGCCGAGCTCATCCAGAAGATCGACGGCCTGAGCCGGGAGATGGACGAGCTCGAGCGCGAAGGCCGCGCCGTCGTCGCCCGCTCGCGGTCTCGCCGCGAGCAAGCCCGCCGCCTTCTCCGCACCTACTCTCACAGTCGTGGTCCTCCGTCCGAGGACCTTCTCGCGACGACCGCCGAGGCGCAGCTCGAAGAGCTGCTGAAGCGGGGGAAGATCACCCTCGGGGGTTAAGCCGCGCCTAGTCCGGGTAGATATCGACCACGGTCACGATGAAATCGAGCGTCTGCCCCGTGACCTCCGAATTGAAGTTCGCGGTGTAGGTCCCGGCCGCCGTGTTGACGGCACTGACGATGAAACTGGTCGCCCCACAGACCCCGGACCCTGAGACGTGACCGGCCACGAGCCCGGCGCTCGCCGGAGTGAGCAGACTCGAAAGCGTGACCGTGGTCGAATTCAAGGCCGAAACGACGAACGGGAGGCCGTCCGGGTCGGCGCTCGAGCCGATAGAGACGAGCGCCTGGATCGAGACGGTCGAGGCGTTCACGGCAAAGACCGAGTCGTTCCACCCGAAGGTGGAGTCGAAGAAGGTCGTTCCGACGGTCGCGTTCACATTCGGGAAGGAGGTCGAGAACGACGACCGTGCGATCGGCTCGATCACCGGGACGGTGAAAACGAGCGGCGCGGTCGCGAGACAGCTCTGGTTGAGCGGACCGTAACCGAGGTTGGGAGGAACCACGATCGTCCGGCTGTGGTTGCCCGGTAGACCGAGGAGGCCCTGCCAAAATCCGGTCACGACGGTCTCGAAGGTGAGGTTCCCGATCGTGTAGCCCCCCGAGGGCGCCGACGGTCCGACATGCACGGGGAGCGGCGTGAAATTGGAGACGGCCCCACGGAAGTGGTACTCGAGCGACTTCGGGTAGCTGGCGTTGTTCACCGCCACGGCGTAGACCGAGGTGTCGAAGACTCGGCCCGCCTGGGCTCCGCTCCCGAACTCCCCGATGTAGTTCACGGTCACGTTGTCCCCCACCTCCACGACGAGGACGGACGGAGCGGACTTTGGTTTGTTGAATTCGTATACGAGCGCCGCCCCCACTCCCGCAGCGACGAGGACGATCACGATGAGGACCGCGAGAACGATGCGGGACGGTTTCTTTTCGACCATCGCTAGGACGTGAGGAAGGTGGGGGTCAGCAAGTCGCTGGTCTCGTCATCGGTTCGGAGAGACAGGTGTTCCTCATTCCCCCGCGCCCCCGAAGAGGGACCCGATATAAACCCTCGGGAGGGGTTTACGCACGGCGCAGCTTCCCGACGATCGGCTCTTCGATGACCCCTTCTTCCTCGAGACGGTTCAAGACCGTCTCGGCCCGGGGGGCTTCGAGACCCTGCGACGACACCCGAAAGAGCACTTCCTTCAGGTCCGCGTAGCCGTCCGCCGAGACGTCCGCTACCTCGTCGAGCTGGTCGAGGAACAGCGACTCTTCGGCCCGCTCCGCCGCGGTGGGCTGGCCCGCCGTCGGCGGGGGCGGCGGAGCGCGCGTGACGGATACGGTCGGGGCACTCCCCTCGGGCTTGGGGGAAGGTCCACTTTCTCCCGCGACGCGGCGCACTGCCGCGCGGAGGTCGCGGCGGAATGCGGCCCGGTCAACGTTCGGGTAGCGCCGACGGGACTCCCTGGCAGCTCGCACCCATGCCCCGGGGATTCCCTCCTTGCGGAGCGATTCCTCCGAAAGATCAGCCTCTTTCTCGACGCGTTCGAGGAGGTCGAGACGATCGAGGGTTTGACGGACGATGTCGGCGAGGGCCGCGCGCTCTTCGGATTCCGCGACCGAACGCACAGCCTCCGCCCGGACCGACACATATCCCACCCCGTCCCGACCCCGAAAGAGATGGACCTTCCCGACGACGATCGCCGGTCGAGGGGCTGACGCGGCCCGGAGCTGCGCCATGGCCCGAGGTTGGAACGAGCCGGCGGTGACCGCGACCGCCCCGGTGGGGTCGCTCAGGCGCGCCCGCCAGAACGCCTGAGAGTCGTCGCGGCCGATCGATTCGGCGGGGGTCAGGGTCCCTGAGACGAGGACCCGGTTCATTCGCGCCGCAAACGGCGAGAGGAGGTACGTCGCCGCTCGCTCTCCCTCTCCCTTCTCTTCCTCGAGGGAGCTTTCGAGTTCGCGCGCCGTGACCCGCCAGGCCGGTTCGCGGAGCGACATCAGCTGCTCCGTCCGAGTCGGGCCCCGAGCTCCTGGGCCGACGCCTCGAGATCGATATCGACCCGTTCGATCGATTCGGGGGTCACCGTGACCCCGAAGTCGTCCTTCGTCCCCACCCCGCGGATCCGAAGGCGACGCCCCAGCAGAGACTCGAGGATCTCCTCCTCGAGAAGACTCGGGTCGGGCTGATTTCTGAGCCGCCCCCGCGCCTCGTCGAGCGTGACCCCCCAGAGCTTCTCGGTTTCGCTTCGGTTCGCGTTGACCGTCAGGGCGCCGGTCCCGTCGTCCAGAACGATTCTCGCCCTCAGGTCAGCCTGACCCTCGACCTGGCCATGGATCCGGCAGATACCGCTCCGGACGGATCGATGGCAGGTGGGGCAGCGGTAGACGAGCCCGCTCGGCGGGAGCAGCCCCACGACGATCCCTTCCACCGCTACGGTTTCTCCTCCGCCCTCGTCCTCCACTTCCGCGATCGAACGGGGCGGCGCCGTCAGGAGGTGGGCCGGGTCGGGGAGGTCATTTCCCTCCACTCGTACCACGGTCGAACGCTCGTCGAGCACCAGCTGCGCACGGCCCCGGAAGACCCGAACATACCCCCCCGCAATCCGAACCGCTTCTCCGACGCGGAGGCCAAAATCGCTCCACGCCGAGAGGGAGATCGCCCCCGTCCGGTCCGCGATCAGCCCCTCGTAGACCACGCGTCGCTCAGCTCCGACGGTCACCGGCTTTGGCACAATCCGAACGACCCTTGCCTCGACCCGGAATCCCTCGTCTCGCTCCCGGAGTTCCCGAATCGTTCGAAACGGGATCTCCTCCGCGTCCAGACGAGGGAGCTCGGCCGGGCTCGCCGCTCCGACCCGGGTTTTCCACGAGAACGTCACTTCGGGCCGGCCGCGGAACTCGCGAACTTCGGCGCCGACTGCGCGGAGCACGGCGCCTCGTTCGAGTCCCTCTCGAGGCGGGTCCCACCAGGTGAAGCGGACGGTGGCCGTGCCATCGCTCAGGAGCCCCGATGCGAGCGGGCGTCGGCTGCCGTCCGACTTCCGCGTCACATCCCGGCGCTCGTAGGTGATCACTCGGGCCACGAACTCGACGAGGGTGGTGGTGGGACGGAGGTCTCGGAGGCGCGTCTCCAGCGGAGACGGTGATGCGGGATCAGCGGTCATCAGAGCTCGGCTCCCGAGAGTGACCCGCCCCGGTCATAAAAGCCTCCGGCCCGCGACGGACGGTGGAGGGCGGGCGAGCGCTCCCCGACCTCGCAAACGGACGGTGGGCGGTCCAGCCAACAGGTCATAATCCTTTTCCGCGGAGGGGCATCACACGCCCGCGGTGCCGACGAAATTCTCCCAGAAGGTCGACCGGATTCTCTCCGCTCGGGACTCTCTCGTCTGCGTTGGCTTGGACCCGGATCCGACGCTGCTCCCGAAGAGCCTGCGTCGTCTCCCGCGACGGGCGCAGCTCGACCGCTTCCTGAACGGGATCATCCAGGCCACTTTTCCCCACGCGGCGGCGTACAAGGCTCAGCTGGGTTGCTACTTCCAATACGGCGTCGCGGGCATGGAGGTGCTCTCCGGACTGTGCGGCCGAATCGGTCCGACCCGTCTACGGATCCTCGACCTCAAAGCCAACGACATCCCCAACATCGTTCGGATGGTGCGGGACGGCGCCTTCCGACAGTTCGGGTTCGATGCGATCACGTTCACTCCGTGGCTCGGGTGGGAGACTCTCCAACCGCTGCTCGACGACCCGTCCCACGGTGTGTTCGTGGTGGCGCATTCGTCGAATCCCGGTTCGCTCGACTTCCAGGAGATTCCGACGCCGAGGGGCCCGCTCTGGCTCGCCGTGGTCGGAGAAGTCCGTCGCCTGGCCCACGCCCACGGCAACGTCGGGGTGGTCTTGGGTGCGACGTTCTCGGACGCGTTCCGGGCGGCCCGCGCCACTCTGGGCAACGGGATCCCCATCCTGGTGCCCGGCGTCGGCGCCCAGGGCGGGTCGCTTGCGACGGCGGTTCGGGAGGGCGTGGATGCCCACGGTCGTGCGCTGATCGTGAATGCGTCGAGGAGCATCCTCTATGCATCCGCGGGCGACGATTGGAAGAAGGCCGCCGGAGCCGAGGCGGAACGGCTGAAAGTCCAGATCAACCAGCTGCGAGCAGGCCTTCGTACAGGCTGACGAGGGAGTGAACCACCGTCGGGAGTCCGTAGAGGGTTTCGGCCCGTTCCCGTGCGGCTTGGCCCATCCGCGTCGCGAGGGCGCGGTCGTCGAGGACGGTCCGGATCTTCTGGCTCAGATCGTCGGCGATCAGCGGTTCCGCCAGAAGACCCTCGCGTCCCGGCTCGATCACCTCGCGGACCCCGGGCATGTCGGCGATCACGACCGGAAGACCCGCGGCCATCGCCTCGGCGATGACGAGACCGAAGCCTTCGAGCCGATTCTGGGAGGGGAAGACGAAGAGGTCGGCGAGGGCGAGGTAGCGCGGGAGCGCCTCGTCCGACACCGCGGGGCAGAACCGGACCCGATCCTCGACGCCCAGGCGTCGGGCGAGCCCCACCAGGCTCGGAAGGCGGGGCCCGGCCCCCACGACGACCGCAACGACGTCCGTCGGAAGGCGGACGAGAGCCTGGAGGAGGACGTCGACGCCCTTGTGGGGAACGAGGCGGCCGGTGAAGATGACGACCCGTTTCCCGTCGAGGCGGAGGCTCGAGCGAAGAGCGCTCGCGTCGAGACCCGGGCGAAACCGATCGAGGTCGACGGCGGACGGGATGACCGAAAGGTTCCGCCCTCGCAACATCGCCGAGGTGTTCCCGTAGCTCTTCGTGTGGACGATGATCCGATTCGCCCGGTCGAGGGTCGACGGGAGGAACACGGTCTGATACAGCCCCGAGAGCAAGGTGCCCGCGACCCCGGGCAGGTAGAGGTCGCAATGATAGGTGAGGCAGACCGGGACCGGCCGTCGAGCAAGTCCACGGGTCGCGAAGTACGACGTCAGCGGGGGTGGGTAGTGCAGGTGGAAGATGTCCGAGCTCAATCCGCGGACCGTTCGCCGCGTGCCGACGTCGATGGGGGTTCCGAGCATAACGCCGAGACTGCGCGAACGCACGATTCGGTACCCTTCGAGATCTTCCTCCGTGGGGAGATTGGGCGCGAAGCGGGAGGTGACGATCGTAACGTCATGGCCCTCGCGGGCGAGCTCCCGGGCAATCCCCCGGACATGCGACTCCACCCCTCCCGCATGTGGGTAGAAGAACGGGGTGACCTGGACGATCCGCACGACGGCGCCTTAGGACGCCCGTCCCTTTACGGCCATCGTCGCCCCCGCGGAGACTCCGGCTCAGGTCTCGGGGGCCACACGACGGGGGGGAGCCGAGATCGGCTCCGCCTCCCGGGTCTGCAGGAGCGCATCCGCCGGCAGCGTGGCGATGTCGACACCCTTCATCGCCTCCCCGAGGCCGGCCGAGACGCGGGCCAGGGTCGCGGGGTCGTCGTAGTGCAGGGAGGCCTCGACGATCGCGCGAGCCACCTTCATCGGGTGCTGAGCCTTGAAGATCCCGCTGCCCACGAACACCCCGTCCACCCCGAGGAGGCGGCAGAGGGCGGCATCTGCCGGGGTCGCGATCCCGCCGGCGGCGAAGTTGACCACCGGGAGCCGGCCGAGGGTTCGGACCTCGTTGACGACCGATTCGGAGACTCGCTCTCGCTTCGCCCAGGCAGCCACGTCCTTCTTCGGGAGCCGTTGGACCTCCGCGATGTCGTAGAGCGTTTGACGGATGTGCCGAACGGCTTCCACGACGTTTCCGGTGCCCGCCTCGCCTTTGGTCCGGATCATGGCCGCCCCCTCGTCGATGCGCCTCAGGGCTTCGCCCAGGTTACGCGACCCGCAGACGAACGGGATCTTGAACGCCTTCTTGTCGACGTGCTGGAACGGGTCGGCCGGGGTGAGCACTTCCGACTCGTCGATCATGTCGACCGCGAGCGACTCGAGGATCTGGGCCTCGGCGGTGTGACCGATTCGGCATTTCGCCATGACCGGGATGGAGACGCGCTCCTTGATCTCCCGGACCTTCATCGGGTCGGCCATCCGCGCGACGCCGCCGGCGGCGCGGATATCCGCAGGGACCCGCTCGAGCGCCATCACGGCGACGGCTCCCGCTTCCTCCGCGATAGCGGCTTGATCGGCGGTCGTCACGTCCATGATGACTCCGCCCTGCTGCATTCGGGCGAAGCCTCGCTTGACGAGCTCCGAACCGAATCGGAGCTTCTCGATGGGGTCGCTCATACCCGGTACCGGCCGAGTACAGTGCGGCGCGCGTATAATACGGACGGATAGAGCGAGCCAGAAGTCTTAATTCGCTCGCGGGCCTGAGCACCCCCGGCAGGGGGAGCTGGGCACCGGCTGAGAGGACGAGGGGGACCTCGTCGACCCCACGAACCTGCACGGGATAATGCCCGCGAAGGGAACGCGATGCGGCACGTGAAACGCCTCTCCGCCGGTCCGCGGAGGCCGTGAGCGGACCGTCGAACGATTCGGGCCGACCCGCGAGGCGGTTGCGCCGACCGGGGCGGGTCGGCCGTGCGTTGCTCTGCGTCGCCATCGCCCTCGTGGTCGTGGTCGCGACCTTCGGCACCTACGAGTACTTCGCGAGCGGGGCCGCCTCCGGAGAGTCGACGCTGGTCGTCTACACCTACTCGAGCCTCTTCAACGGGAACTGCGGTGCGGGGGCGGCGAACCTGACGACCCTCCTCGGAGAGTTCGAGCGTGCCCACTCGGTACGGGTCGAGCTCGTCTGCCCGGCGGCAAATCTCGTGAGCGCCCTTGAGTCCCCCGCGGATTACGGACTCCCTGCGGCCGACCTCGTCGTCGGGCTGGACGAGGTGACGGCCCCACAGGCCGAGTCGCTCGGGCTACTCGTCCCGTTCTCCCCCCCCGAGCTCGCGTCGATCCCTGGCTGGCTGGTCGGCGAACTCAGCCCCGATCACGGAGTCGTGCCGTACGAGTACGGTTACCTCGCGGTCGATTACACCGCAAGTTTTCTCAATGCGTCCGGGGGAACGGTCGCGCAGGCGACCCTTCCGGACTTGGTCGACAACGCGAGCTGGGCGCGGCAATTTCTCACGGAGAATCCGGTCTACGACATCACAGGTGAGGAGTTCCTGGCCTGGCAGGTCGAGTACTACGAGACGGTTCTCCACGAGAACTGGCAGGCATTCTGGCAGCGTTTCTTCTCGGAGACCCACCCGAGCCCGGCCCTATCGTGGTCCGATGCCTTCGGTTTGTTCGGAACTCCTCCCGGCCAGAACCAGCTGGTCGTGAGCTACTCGACGGACCCCGCCTACGCCGCGGTGAACGGCTACGGCAGCCCCGGACCGTTCAACTCCACCGTCTCGTGGTGGAACGGGAGCGCCTACGGGTGGCGCACCATCTACGGCGTGGGGGTCGTGGCGGGGTCGCGCCACATCTCCCTCGCCGAGGATCTGGAGCAATGGATCTTGGGGGGAAGATTCCAATCCTACATCCCCGAGAACGAGTGGGAGTACCCGTCGAACGACACGACCATCGTCCCCTCGGTGTTCGACGCGGCCATCGACCCAGAGTCGATCATCGCCCTCAATAACGCGTCGTCCCCGGGGTCGGTGGCCCAGAATCTCACCGCCCCCGGTGGATGGATCGATACATGGGAATCTCTCGCCGGGGGCGGATGAAGACCCGAACCGAGGGAGTCGGCTTCCTACTCTGGGTCGTCGGCTTCGTCGTATTTTTCGCGCTCCTCCCCGTGGCGCTCCTGTTCGCGAACGCGCTGAGCGAGGTGGGCGGCGCGAGCGGGTTCCTCTCCGTGATCACGACGTTCCAAAACGTCCGAGCGGTCGACAATTCGCTCGAACAGGGGGGGTTGTCCGCGGCGTTCGCGGTGGCCCTCGGGTATCCGGCGGGAGTCTTCGTCGGGCGGTTCGCGTTTCGCGGACGGTCGATGGTCCGATCGCTCCTCCTGGTTCCGTTTCTCCTGCCGAGCCTCGTAGTGGTGCTGGGCGTGCTCGACCTGTTCGGACCTTCGGGCGTCGTGTCGAGCGTCCTTCCGGCGACCGCCTTCTTCGGCAGCGGGATTCCCGCGATCATCGCCGCGAACCTGTTCTTCAACGTGCCGATCGTCCTTCTGCTCACCGCGACCGGCTGCGAGGGGGCCTCCGTCCAACTCGAGGAGACCGTCGCGACGCTCGGGGGTTCCCCCGCCCGGGCGTATCGGGAAGTCTGGGCACCCCCGACGTGGGTCGGGGCGGCCGCGGGAGGTCTCCTCACGTTCCTTTTCTCGGCGCTCTCGTTCGCACCGCCGCTGCTCCTGTGCGGGGCGAGCACGCGCTGCTACACCCTCGAGGCACAGGTCTACGCCCTCGACCAAACGTTCCTCCAGCCGAACCAGGCCGCGGTCCTGGCGCTAGCGATGGTCCTGCTCCTGATCGTTCCCACGGCCGCGTACCTTGCGCTCGTCAGCCGACTTCGAGCCCACCCGGGGCGTCGGGTCGCCCGGGCCCGACCGGTGGACTGGCGCGCTCCGGTGTGCTGGGTTCTCGCACTCGAGACCCTCCTCGTGTTCGCCGCCGAAGCGATGCTCGTCGGCGCCGTACTCTATCGCACGATCGCCCCGAGCGGCACGTTCGGGGCGGGAGCGGCCTGGGTCGACCTGTTCTCCGCCTCGACGACCGCGCACCTCGGCATCTCCGCTCTGACGGCGCTCGGGAACACCTTCTTCTTCGCCGTGGTCGCGGCGCTCCTCGCTCTGCTCTTGGGCATTGCGAGCGGATACGCGGTGGTCCACCGACCGGACCGGGCGGTCGCGCTCGGACTCCTCCTGTTCGTTCCTCTTTTGCTCTCCCCCGTCGTCCTCGCCTTCGCGCTGCTCACCTTCTGGCGACCGTTCCTCGGCGTCGGCTCCAATGTCTGGACTCTCGTCGTCGTCAGCCAGGCGATCCTGGCGCTCCCGTTCGCCCTCCAAAGCCTCGAGATCCCGCTCGCGGGCCTCTCCGCGAGCGCGCGCGAGACGGCGCGCACGCTCGGAGCGAGTGCGTTCGGCGCGTTCCTCGACGCGGACCTGCCGCGAGTGCAGGACGGTCTCGTGACGGTGGGTCTCTTCGCGTTCGCCTTCGGCTTGGGCGAGTTCACGGCCACCAACTTCCTGGTGCCGCCTCAGCTCACTACGCTGCCGGTCGCGCTCTACGCCCTCGCCGACGTACGTCTCTTCCCCGTCGCCGACGCGGCCGCCGGCCTGCTGCTGCTGCTGAGCCTCGCCGTCTTCTCGGTGATCGTGCTCGGAGGTCGTCGTGTCGAGCTCTAAGGCTCTGCTCGAGGTTCGGAGCCTCTCGTCGGCGTGGGACGGGGTTCCGGTCCTGCACGATATCGGCTTCGATCTCACGGAAGGGGAGCTCTTGGTACTGCTCGGCCCGAACGGCAGCGGCAAGACCACGCTCCTTCGTTGCCTCGCGGGGCTGGAGCCCCTCACCGCGGGGCAGATCCTCCTCGGTGGGACCGACATCACCCGAACGCCGGCCCATCGCCGAGGGATCGCGCTCATGTTCCAGGACCCGGCGCTCTTCGCCCACCGTACGGTCTACGAGAACGTCGCGTACGCTCCGCTCTTGCAACGTCGGTCGCGTCCGGAGGTCGACGATACGGTCGGTCGTCTGCTCGACCTCCTCCATCTTTCGGGATTCGAGGACCGGCGACCAAGTCAACTTTCGGGCGGCGAACTGCAGCGCGTGGCCCTCGCCCGGACCCTGGCCGCGCGCCCGCGGCTCGTCCTCCTCGACGAACCGTTCGCGTCGATCGACGTCGAGCTGAAGGCGGAGCTGCGCTCCGAGTTCCGCGCGGTCCTTCGTACGTCGGGGACCTCAGCGATCCACGTCACTCACGACCGGGAGGAGGGACTCTTTCTCGGCGATCGGGTCGCGTTGCTGTTCGATGGAGTCATGGAGGCCCCGCGTCCCCCGAGGGACGTCTTTGCTCACCCGAGGACGGTCCGGGCGGCTCGATTCCTCGGCTACAACGTGCTTCGAGGGTCGAACGGTCCGGTGGGCGTGCTGCCGGTCGACCTTCGTACCCGACCGCCGGGGACGCCCGGAATCGAGGCATCCGTCCTCGTCGCAGGACCCGTGGGCAACGAACAGGAAATCGTCTTGAGGGCGGCCGATGGCCAGCGCCTCGAAATGCGGGCGCCCTCGGAGGACGACCTTCCGCCGCCCGGGACCCGCGTGACCCTCGGATGGGAACGATCCGTTCCCCTCATCCCCGAGTGATTCGGTCCCCCGCCAAAAGGCCAAGTGCGCTCGTATCGTGCCCTCCGCCATGAATCCCTCCGACCCGCTCCACGTGACCGATTCGTTGACTTGGGGATCCGACCACGCCACGATCTACCGCGTCGAACGGCTTTCGGGCGTGGACCCGGGCCGGTTCGCACGCCGACCTCGAACCGTCCGGGTGCTGCTCGAGAACGCCCTTCGTCACTTCGACCCGCGGGTCACCGATCCGACGACGCTTGTGGCGCTCGCGAACGGCCAGCCGCTCCCCGAGGGGGTAGAATTCGCCTTCTACCCCGAGCGCGTGCTGCTCCAGGACTTCACCGGGATTCCGGTGATCGTCGACCTCTCGACGCTACGGGCTGCCGCGGTCCATCGAGGGATCGACCCCACTCGGGTGAACCCGGTCGTCCCCGTGGATTTGATCGTCGACCACTCGGTCCAGGTCGATAGCTTCGGCTCGACCCGGTCGATCGGCATCAATCTCGACCGGGAGTACGAGCGGAACGGGGAGCGCTACCTCTTCCTGCGGTGGGCCCGCGGGGCGTACGCTAACATGCACGTCGTTCCCCCCGGGAACGGGATTTGCCACCAGGTGAACCTCGAGTACCTCTCAAGCGTCGTCCAGACCCGTGGAACGAACGGTGGTCGTGTCGCCTTTCCGGATACCCTGATCGGCACGGACTCGCACACGACCATGGTCAACGGGACGTCGGTCCTGTGCTGGGGGGTCGGCGGCATCGAGGCCGAGGCGGTCATGCTCGGTGAGCCGTACTTTCTCCCTCGGCCCGAGGTCGTCGGAGTGGAGCTTACCGGCTCGCTGCCGGAGGGAGCGACCGCGACCGACCTCGTGCTGACGGTCACTCGGCGGCTCCGGGAGAAGGGGGTCGTCGACAAATTCGTGGAGTTCTTTGGACCGGGAGTCGGCCACCTCTCCGTCCCGGACCGGGCGACCGTCTCGAACATGTGCCCGGAGTACGGAGCGACGTCGGCGCTCTTTCCGATCGACGAGGCGACGATCGCCTACCTGCGCGGCACGGGCCGAAGCGCGGAACTGCTGGTCCGCGTGGAGTCCTACGCGCGGGCACAGGGACTGTGGGGCTCGCCGGCGCCCGGGTCGATCGATTACGACGAGGTCCTTTCGATCGACCTCGGGGCGATCGTCCCGACGGTCTCGGGACCGAAGAATCCGGACGAGAGCGTCGCGCTCGGCGACGCGCCGTCCTCGTTCCGGGCGGCCCTCGCGACGTACCGCAAGGGTCGACCTCCGTCGTCCTCCCCGGTCGCGGCGTCCGCGACGCCGCCGGTCGAGGACGGCTCGGTGGTGATCGCCGCGATCACGAGTTGTACCAACACCTCGAATCCGGCGGTGATGGTCGGCGCGGGTCTGATCGCGAAGCGGGCGCGCGAGCTGGGACTCGAAGTTCCTCCCCACGTGAAGACATCCCTTGCCCCGGGGTCGAAGGTCGTGACCGCCTACCTCGAACGTTCGGGCCTTCTGCCGTACCTCGACCAGCTCGGCTTCGAGGTCGTTGGTTACGGTTGCACGACCTGCATCGGAAACTCGGGCCCTCTCCTGCCCGCCGTCAGCCGGCAGGTCGCGGGAAAGGACCTGTTCGTGGCGGCGGTCTTGAGCGGGAACCGCAACTTCGAGGCCCGGATCCACAACGAGGTCCGAGCGAACTACCTCGCTTCTCCGATGCTCGTGGTCGCCTACGCGCTCGCGGGACGCATCGACATCGACCTCACCCACGACCCGCTCGGGCACACTCCACAGGGGTCGCCGGTCTACCTGCGGGACCTTTGGCCCTCCGCGGAGTCGGTCCGCAAGATCGTCGAGGCCTCCCTCGACCCGGCGATGTTCACCGAGAAGTACCGGGGCATCGAGGTCGGGGACCGACACTGGGAATCGCTCCCCGCTCCGTCGGGCCCACAGTACAGCTGGTCGCCCGATTCCACGTACCTCGCCGTTGCGCCGTACCTCGACCTTCCGCCGCCGTGGCTTCCGAACGCCGGGACGATCGTTGAATCCGCCCGGGCGCTGGCCGTCCTCGGCGACCGGGTATCGACCGACCACATCTCCCCTGCCGGGGAGATTCCCGAGGATTCGCCGGCAGGCCGGTACCTCGTCGCGCACGGGGTGCCCGTCCCGGAGTTCAACACCTACGGCACTCGACGCGGGCATCACGAGGTGATGATCCGGGGCACGTTTGCGAACGTTCGCTTGAAGAACCAGCTCGCCGGCGGTCGGGAGGGAGGATTCACGCTCCACGTTCCCTCGGGCGAGGTCATGACGATCTTCGACGCGGCCGAGCGGTACCGGACCGAACGGATCCCGCTGATCGTCCTCGCCGGGAAGAACTACGGACAGGGTAGCTCGCGCGATTGGGCGGCCAAGGGTCCCCGTCTCCTCGGCGTCGGGGCGGTGATCGCCGAGAGCTACGAACGGATTCACCGAACGAACCTGGTCGAGATGGGCGTCCTCCCCCTCGCCTTCCGACCGGGCGAGGGCTGGAAGCAGCTCGGGCTGACCGGGACGGAGTCGTTCTCGCTGCGAGTCCCCGAGGGGACCGCGTTCGGTCCCAACAGTCCGGTCGAGGTAGTGGCGAGGGGAACGGACGGGAACCGGCGGACGTTTACCGTCACCTGCCGACTCAACTCGGCGACCGAGCTCGAGTACTATCGGGCGGGAGGAGTCCTCCCGTACGTCATGGCGCACCGTTTCGCGAAGTGAGCGGGAGTCCCTCTCGCTAGAGTGCGGTCGGGGGATCGGGTTGTCCGGGGTCCCACCGGACGACCGCCTCTCTCCGGCGGTGGGTGACCGTCCGAGTCCCCACGCGAGACCGCGCTTCGGCCACGGCCGCCGCAAGGACCTCGGGCGGAATACGGAGGACATGGCGATAGGCCCGTTTCTCGATCCGGTCGATGCGCTTCGAGAGCGGTTCGGTCACCTCGCGGTCGAACAGCACCCGAACCTCGGCCGCCGGATGTCTGCGGAGGATCTCCTGTTCCTTCAGACGAGGTCCGGCCCGCAGCAGGTCGGGGTACCCGGCCTGGGTCAGGATCTCGCGGAGGATCCGGCGAGGCTCTTCCTCGGGCGTCGACGGTCCCGCCCGGTCGGACGAGGGAAGGTCCAACACGGCGAGGACCCCGCGCCGAGCGACTCGAGCGGCTTCGCGAAGCCCGTCATCGGGCCGGTCGAGGAGATGAAGCACGTGGACGAACAGGGTGGCGTCGAAGGTGCGGTCGGAGAACGGGAGGCGGTAGGCGTCTCCTCGCACGAGGTACGGGAGGCCCTTCCGGACCGCGTAGCCCAGCATTCCCCGGGAGGCATCGATCCCGACCACCTCGAGGCCGTGGTCGACGAGCGGTCGGGCGACTCGGCCCGTCCCGACCCCGACCTCGAGAAGCGAGTGCATCCCGCGCTCGTGAAGAAAATCGGCAAGACCCCGGATCGTTTCCGGCTCGAGCGGCTCCCGCGTCTCGTCATACACCGAGGAGAGGGTGTCGAAGTCCCGGCTTACGGCGATGGAGGCCATCGGATCACCGGCCCGAAGCGGCCTTTTGTATTTGGCGGCCACGGCCGCGCCCGCGAGCAGGCGCGCCCCGGTGCGGGACCGAAAGCTAAGAATCCCCCCTCTTCTTCCTGTTTCCCATGACGACTCTCCGCCAGCTGAATCAACTGGTCCGCCGACAGCATCTCCTTCGCCACCCCTTCTACACCGCCTGGTCCAAGGGCGAACTTCCGATCGAGACCTTGCGCGCGTACGCGGGCCAGTACTACCATTTCGAAGTGAACTTCCCGCGCTACGTCGCGGGCGCCTATGCTCAGGTTAGGAATCCGAAGGACCGCCGGGTGCTGCTCGAGAACCTGGTCGACGAGGAGGGCCGTTCACCTACCCACCCGGAGCTCTGGCTGGACTTCGCGAGGGCCATCGGTGCGGGCACGCCGCCCGCCCGACCCGCCGGGCCCACTCGCCGACTTCTCGACGTCTACGATCGGCATGCGCTCTCGGGAAGTGCGCCGGCCGCTCTCGGAGCGCTCTACGCCTACGAGTCCCAGTTCCCCGAGGTCGCGGCGGAGAAGTCACGCGGGTTGCGCGCCCACTACGGGGTCCGCTCGAGGGCCGCGCACGAATTCTTCCGGGTCCACACGTTCGCCGACGTTGAGCATTCGGCCGCGGAGGCGCGGTTGCTGGGCCATCTCCTCGCGAGCGGGCCGACAGCCGGACGGGAAGCGGAACGCGGGCTCCGCGACTCGCTCAACGCCTGGTGGGGATTCCTCGACGGATTCCTTCCGGTCGGCTAGTCGCCCGATCCGCGCCCCTTCGCGTTCTCGGCGGAGCTTCGTCGAGACCGGTGCATGACCGGATCCCGGCTGTCGCTCTACCATGAACTCGCCCGATACTACGATGCCCTCTACTCGTGGAAGGACTACCGGTCGGAGTCTCGGACGCTCGCCGCGATCGTGCGGCGCTACGGCCGCTCGGGGGGGCGCGCCTGGCTCGACGTCGCATGCGGGACGGGTCTCCACCTCAAGTTTCTTCGACAGCAGTACGCGGTGACGGGAGTGGACGCGAGTCCCGAGATGCTTCGCATCGCTCGCCGTCGGCTCCCCCGGGTCCGGTTGGTCCAGGGCGATATGCGCCGGTTTCACGTTGCGGCCGAGTTCGACGTGGTGAGCTGTCTTTTCAGCGCGATCGGCCACCTGCGCACCGAGAGCGATCTTCGAGCGACCTTCCAGAACCTGGCTCATCACCTCAAGCCTGGAGGCGTCATGATCGTGGAGCCGTGGCTCGAGCCGTCTGCGTTCCGACCCGGGCACGTGCACCTCACCACCTTTCAGTCCCCCCGGTTGACGATTGCCCGCCTCTCCTGCGGGACCCGGAGCGGCGACCGCTCGGTCATCCAGTACGAGTATCTCGTCGCCGAGCCCAACCGTCGCGCCCGGCACTTCTCCGAGATCGACCGAGGGCTCATGGTCCCCCACGCGCGACTGGTCGATCTTCTGCGCGCCTCCGGCGTTCGGACCCGCTACCTCCGACGGGGCTTCATGAAAGGCCGCGGCCTGCTCGTCGGAGTCAAGCCGCTCTCCGTCCGCCCGAGTAGGTAACTGCCGGCGGCGGGGGCCCGTCAAACGGTCGTGGTGGTGCCTTCCGGCTCGTCGCGGATCGACATCCGCCCGAAGTGGAAGTGGTCGGAGCGACGTTTCCATGCCTGACCGAAGAAGAGGTTCTGGACGACGGTATCGTGCCAGCAATAGGCGAGCGCCACGAACCAGGCCGCGGGCGCGTAGAAGAGGATGGAAGTGAGGAACAGCGGCGCGTTGATCGCGACTCCCGGTAGCAAGGTGATCGCGAGCACGGTGACACCGCCCACCACGAGGAGGAGGAGCGTCAGCCACAGGAACGGAAACTCGAGCGAGTCGGTGATCCGCAGCCGCGCCCGGCTCATCAGGTAGGGACCGGCGGGCGAGAGGATGATCGCCAGGAGCAGGCCGGCGAGGAACTCTTCCACGAAAAAGGCGAGTGGACGGTCGAGGGCGAACCTCGGGGCGAGGTCCCCGCGTTGAAAGACGGTGATCATGTAGATGAGCTCGAATCCCAACGCGACACCGAACACGATCCCGAATCGTCCCCACGTCTCCCGCGACGTGTCCGGCCGTCGGGGGGCCTCGATCACCGCATGCCGATTGAGGCCGGGGATCCGAACGATCGCAAGCAGCACGCCCAACGGGACGAACACCCCTGCGGTGCGACTCGCCGCGACCGCGGCTCCAAACCAGACGACCGAGAATGCGAGCGTTACTCCGAGCAAGATGATGGCGATCCCGACGAAATGGGCGTCGGTCCATCGGGCTTGGTCGTGGAAGAATTCGAGGACGATGACGGAATACGCTGCAACGAAGGCGAGCGGAACGAGCCACAACGCGAGCACGGGAAGGGAACGCGCGGGGACAGGCGCGAGCGGAGGTCGAGTCGCTGGTCGCGCGTCGGGAGACAGGCTCGAACCCACGGTGGGTTCGACGATGCTCTCCTAGCTAATCGTGTCGGTGGACCGGACCGACGAATTACGGCGAGCCGTTCTGCGACCGTCCCCAGGGCACGACGTTGCCCGGACGCTGCCCGGAGAGGGACAGCCGCACTCCTCACCCGTTCGGGAGACGTCCGTACCGCGGGAATTAATAACCGGCCCGGGGTGCACGAAGCGTGCCGCGCGACGGGGCGAGGATCCGAGACGAACGCGCCCCCGAGTGGATGACCATCGCGAGCGGCATCCGCATCCGTCGTATGGTCGAAGGAAACGGATGCTCGATCATCCTTTATCGTCTCGACCCCGGCCGTCGATTCGAGCGGCACGACCATCCGTTCGCGGAATTCGTCGTGGTGCTCGGTGGCTCTGGTCGTGCCCTGGTGGGCAACCAGAGTCGGACCCTAAAGGAAGGGGACTCGATCTTCGTTCCCGGCGGAACTCCGCACGGCTTCGAAGTCGATTCGGACTCGGAGGTCGTCCTCATGGACGTGGCCGTGCCCGCGCTGCCCAACCCCACGGATTCGCCGGCCGTCGCACTCATTCGGAGCGCACTAGAGACAGCGAGGATCTCGCCGCGTCCGCGACTGAGCGCGCGGGGGCGTTCGTAATCCCTGATGCACGGGCCACCTCAGAGCCGACGCAACGACCTCGCGGAGGGTCCCTTTCGTGAATTGCGTGGTCACGCAAGCGAACGTCGGGCAAGGGTGGGCGACAGGCGCAGGGGGCGCTCTCGCGGCTTCGGACGCCCCACGGTCCCCGAGATCGGCTCACCGGTCATCTCGCCGAGCGTCCTTCGAATGAATCTGTGGTCGAACACTTCGCTCAGCGTGCGGGGTCTGCGGTCCGCGAACACCTCTTCCGCGTACCACTTTGACCCGAATTGCACGAGGGTCATTAGGATCGGCAGGGCATCCTCTCCCTTTTCCGTGAGACCCCAGCGCGTGAAATTCCGTCCCCGCTCGACGGGCCGGATGAACCCTCCTCGCTCGAGCTCCTTCAGCCGCATCGCCAGGACCCGTTTCGTCAGGCCCGGAGTGATCCGGAGCATTTCGTTGAATCGCTGCGTGCGGTAGAGCCCGATATTCCGCAGCACGAGAAGAGCCCACTTTCGTCCCAGAACGTCCAGGCTCGCTTTCACGGGACAACCGCCCTCGAATCGAACCTGAAGTTCGGGTGGTTCGAGCCGGTCGTGGTCCGCGACCATGGGTATCCTTTCATTCACCTAGCCGTTCATATGGTTTACTTTTGATACCTCACCGTGGCCGAGGAACGCCGACTCGCATGACGAAAGGTGAAAAGGACGCGTGGGATTCCGGCCCCGCTCTGATCCCGTTCATGCTCGACGTACACTTGGACAGCTGGCTTCGGGAGTTCGGCCCCCGCGGGAGCGAGCGGGTCGATGCGGACTCCGTCGAGCATCTCCTCGACGTGCTCGAAGAGCGGTATCCACGGCTTCGATTCAAGATCCGGGACGAGACCGGCCATCTCCGCCGGTACGTTCGGGTGTTCGTGGACGGCGACGACGTGAGCGGCACGACCGGTGTCGCGACGCCGCTCCGCGGCGCTCGCACCATCGATATCCTCCATTCGATCGCGGGAGGATAGCAAGGCACGGAACATGGTAGGCGACAACAAGCTTCGGATTCTGGTGGGCACTCGAAAGGGAACCTATGTCGTCGAAGGAGACGCCCGGCGCACCCGTTGGAAGGTCGGCCCGGCGGCCCACCAGGGGAACGAGGTCTATCACGTCGTGGCCGACCCTCGACACCCCGGGGACGTCTACGCGCTCATCAATTCGTGGCTCTACGGTCCCGTCCTCTACCGGTCGCGGGATTACGGCAAGAAATGGGCGGAGATCGGAACTCCGCTGATGGCCAACACCAAGACCCGACCGCCGAAGTTCGACGGCAACCCCGACACCCCCGCGCCGGTCTACCCCATTGCAAACCTCTGGCACCTCGAACCCGGTTCTCCGGCCGAACCCAAGACCCTGTACCTGGGCGCAGACCCACATCTCCTCTTTCGAACGACGGATCTCGGCTCGTCGTGGGAGCCGATCTCCAGCATGAACGAACACCCGGCGAGGAAGGACTGGTCGCCCGGCGCCGGCGGCGCCTGCCTCCACACGATCCTGATCGACCCGCGGGACTCGCGGCGCCTCTACGTCGGGCTATCCGCCGTGGGAACGTTCCGGTCGGAGGACAGCGGGGCGACCTGGAAAGCGACGAACCGCGGAGTGGAGGCCCCGTTCCTTCCCAACAAGTTCCCCGAAACCGGGCAGTGCGTCCACGACGTCGTGATCGACGCCGCGGACCCCGACACCTTCTACCGACAGGACCACGGTGGGATGTACGTCTCGCACAACCGCATGGATAAGTGGGTCCGGATCGGGAAGCCGCTGGGCGACGATTTCGGATTCGCGGTGGCCTCGGCCCGCGCCGCTCCCGGACGCGCGTACTTCATCCGGCTGGACGGCCAAGCCCGGGTCACCGGCGAGGGTCATTTCCAGGTCTACGAGTGGAACGACAAGACCCGCAAGTGGAAGAAGCTCCTCTCCCCGACGGCGTTCCCGGGCCACTTCGGGGTGCAGCGAGAGGGAATAGCCACCGACGACCTCGATCCCCCCGGCATCTACGTGGGCACGACCACGGGGCAGCTGTTCGTGAGTCCGAACGGGGGGAAGAGTTGGCACCAAGTCCCCTTCACGTTCCCCGGGATCCACTCCGTGAGCATCTCCAATCCTGCGAAAGGTCCGCGTCACGCGTGAGTGGCCTCCAGCGACCTCGAGCCAGCTGAGGAGTCCGCGGTGCGAAGGCCTGTTTTCAGCCTCCGCGGGGTCGCCGCCGGATTCCGCGACGATTTCGGCGAAACCGAACGCGATTGAATAGAGGTTGTTCACGAGGGTCTCCCGCTCGCCTTTAAGGTCCCGCTTCAGCCTGTTGTCCGCGCTCCGACGGTCCGCCCGAGACGCCAGCGGATCCACCGAATCGGCGATCGCCATGCTCGGGAATTTCGGGGTCGCGCGGGGGGATATCGAATACGTATCAACGCACCGGTCGGCGGGTCACCTTCGGTGAGCTGGCCGGGTACGGGGTGCCTTTTCCAGCCGACGAAGACAAATGAGTCCTCGGCTCGTGACCCTGTATCGATGACCCGCCGTCTCGCCGCGATCATGTTCACCGACCTCGTCGGTTTCACGAGGATGGGGCAGCAAAATGAGGAGGCGGCGCTGCGCCTCCGCCGGGAGCATCAGTCGCTGCTGCGGCCGATCTTCGCCCGGTTCGCGGGACGCGAAGTGAAAACGCTCGGAGATGGCTTCCTGGTCGAGTTCGTGAGCGCGGTCGAGTCGGTCCGTTGCGCCGTGGAGATCCAGCGCGCCATCGGCGCGCGGAATGCGTCCTCGAGTTCGGAGGACCCGCTCTGGCTTCGAATCGGCCTTCACCTCGGAGACGTCGTCGAGGAGGAGGGCGACGTCGTCGGCGATGCCGTGAACGTCGCCTCCCGGATCGAGCCCCTCGCCGATCCAGGAGGAATCTGCCTCTCGGCGACGATCTATGAGCAGGTGCGGAACAAGCTGCCGATCCTTTTCGAGAGGGTTGGCTCGCGGAATCTCAAGAATGTGCAAGAACCCGTCGAGATCTACCGCGTGGTCGTCGAAGGTTCTCGCACTGCCTCACCGGCCCCCCCCGCCGCGGCGCCCGTGAGTCTCCGACTCGCCGTCCTGCCGCTGGCCAACCTCAGCACGGAAGCGGCGGACGAATTCTTCGCGGACGGCCTGACCGACGAGCTGATCTCTCGAACGGCGCAGGTCCCTCAGGTCCGCGTCATCGCCCGGACGTCGGTGCAGCGGTACAAAGGTTCGTCGAAGTCGATCCGTGAGGTCGGCCAGGAGCTCGACGTGGGGGTCGCGCTCGAGGGAAGCATCCGCAAATCGGGCAATCGCATTCGGATCGCCGTGCAACTCGTCGACGTGCGTTCCGAAGCGCACATCTGGTCGATGCGCTACGACCGCCCGTTCGACGATATCTTCGCGATCCAGGACGACATCGCCGGCCAGATCGCGCGGTCCGTCATGGTGCATCTCACCGGCCCGACTCCCGAGGTCCCCCCGGCACCGGCCTCGGTCCCGCCGGACACGTCGGACATGGAAGCGTACTCGCTCTTCTTGCACGGCCGACAAGTGTTCGGCGAGAAGGGCTCGGTGGAGTCGATCCGCACGGCCCTGGCGCTCTTTGAGGGGGCCGTCGCCCGGGACCCGAAGTTCGCCCGGG
Source organism: Thermoplasmata archaeon (assembly GCA_030039915.1). The sequence continues at coordinate 23,212 of JASHUP010000025.1, forward strand.
CCCGAGTGGGGATCGCGGAGACGCTCCTGTGGCTCGCCACCGAGGGGATGGTCCCGTTCCACGACGCCGAGGACCGGGCCCTTCATGAGCTGAAGCACGCCCTCGAGACCAACGATGGGATTGCGGAAGCGCATTCCGTCCTCGCAGCGTTTTACCTCAGCCGGGACCGCTTCGTCGAGGTCGAGCGGGAGGCGAAGCGGGCCATGGAGTTGAATCCGAGCCTCGCCGATCCCTACCGATGGCTCGCTCAGCTCTCCGCCGGTAACGGCGACATCAACGAAGCCGTTCGCTACTTGGACGCCGCTCGGCAGCTGAATCCGGACGACGTGAACGTCCTCTCATTCTACGGACGCGCGCTCGCGTACGCCGGCCGAGAGGCCGACGCGGTCGCGTTCTGGAACGCGACCAAGTCTCGAGTTCGGTTCCGGACGAATGCCCACCTGAGCGAATACTACCTTGCCAAGGGCGAACTTTCGAAGGCGGAGGAGTCGGTGCGCGAATTGGAACGCGTGCGGCCCGACAGCCCATGGACGCTCGCCTACCGAGGAATCCTGGCCGTCCGTCAGGGAAGACCGGAAGAAGCGCGCCGGTTGATCGAACGACTCGAGGAGAGGGCGAAGAAGGGAGAAATGGTCGCATTCTTCATCGGCTTCCTTCACTTCGGCCTCGGGGAGACGGACGCGTTCGTCGCGTGCATGGAGGAAGCGTTCCGTCACGGCACCTTACCGTTGCTCGAGCTGCTGTACTCCCCTCTGTACGCCTCGGCTCGCGCGGACCCCCGGATCCAGGACCTCCTCCGGCGGCAGCGGGACCAACAGTCCGCTCCGCCGTCGCGAGATTCTCCCTAACATCGTTTCGGGCGGAGTCACCATCCATTTTCCAGTAAGCCCCGATCTTGCGCCGGGCCCTGCCACCGCACTTAAGGCGTGGATATGGTCTCCGGATGCTCCTCGACGAACCTGTTCAATTTCTCGAAACTCCGAACCAGGATTCGAATCTCGTCGGGTTCCAGCACAGAGACGAATCCGGTGACGATGGCCCTGTATCGCCGGCTGGCGACCGCGAACAGTTTCTTCCCACTGGGGGTCATCTGGATGTTCACCACCCGTCGGTCCGAG
>JASHUP010000026.1 GCA_030039915.1 Thermoplasmata archaeon
GATCAACGAAGAGATCGACCGCCTCCGCCACCGAGCGACTCAGGCGTTGCTCACCCGCCGGGACGTCCTGATCGTGGCTTCGGTGAGCTGCATCTACGGCCTCGGCTCCCCGGAGGACTATCGCGCGAATGTGGTCGAGCTCGCGGTCGGACAGCAGATCTCGAGGCAATCCCTCCTCGAGCAGCTGGTTCGAATGAAGTACGCCCGCAACGACATCGAGCTCAAGCGGGGCCGCTTCCGCGTGCGCGGGGGCACGATCGACGTGATGGGGGCGGGCGAGACGATCCACCGGATCCTGCTCGACGGCAGCACGATCAAGGAGATCGTGGAGCTCGACCCAGTGACCCAGGAAGAGCAGCGCGCCCTCGCGCAGCTCTCGGTCTTCCCGGCGACCCACTTTCTCACGGTCGACGAGCGGCTTCGGGGCATCCTCCGTGAGATCGAGGCGGAGCGGGACGAGCGGGTGAAGGAGCTCCAAGCGACGGAGAAGATCGTCGAGGCGCAGCGACTCAAAGGAAGGGTCGATTACGACCTCGAGATGATCCGAGAGACCGGATACTGCTCGGGGATCGAGAACTACGCCCGCTACTTTGCGGGGCGACGCGCCGGCGAGCCGCCCTACACGTTGCTCGACTTCTTTCCCAACGACTTCCTCGCGTTCATCGACGAGTCCCACGTCACCATTCCCCAGCTCCAAGGGATGTACAAGGGGGACCGCAGCCGCAAGGACAACCTGGTCGAGTTCGGCTGGCGTCTCCCCTCGGCGCGCGACAACCGACCTCTCAAATTCCCCGAGTTCCTGACGCACGCCCCTCAGACCGTCTTCGTCTCGGCGACGCCGGGGCCGTTCGAGCGGAAGGCGTCGAAGGGGATCGTCGAGCAGATCATCCGGCCCACCGGTCTGGTCGACCCGCCCATCGAGGTCCGCCCCCTGAAAGGCCACATCGCCGACCTGATGGACGAGCTCCGGGCGACCATCGAACGCGGCGACCGAGCCCTCGTCACCACGCTCACGAAGGCGACGAGCGAGGAACTCGCGACGTATCTCGCCAACCAAGGGTTCCGCGTCCGCTACCTCCACTCCGAGGTCGAGACGATGAAGCGCGTCGAGATCCTTCGGGACCTGAGGCTGGGTCAGTTCGACGTGCTCGTGGGGATCAATCTCCTCCGGGAGGGCCTCGACCTTCCCGAGGTGAGCTTCGTCGCGGTCCTCGATGCCGACAAGGAGGGCTACCTCCGCAGCGAGACGTCGATCATCCAGACCGCCGGTCGAGCCAGCCGGAACGTCGAAGGGAAGGTCATCCTCTACGCGGACCGGCTCACCGGCTCGATGCAGCGAGCGATCGCCGAGATGACCCGACGGCGCGCGAGCCAGGTCGCCTTCAACCGGGCGAACGGCATCGTCCCCGAGTCGATCCGCAAGGAGGTCCGCTCGCTGCTGGCCCCCGAGGAGAGCGCTCCGTCCGGCGAGCTCTCCACGAGCGGCCTCGGCCGTCAATGGAGGGAGCGGCTTCCGCTCCTGCTCACCAACCTCGAGGAGGAGATGCGACTCGCGGCCGAGCGACTCGACTTCGAAGAGGCCGCACGCATCCGCGATCGAATCCGGGAGATCCGGCGGTCGAACGCCGAACCTCGCTCGACGAGCCGTCGCGCCCCGGCCGCCTCGTAGGACGAAAAAGGGCGTCGCCGATGGGCCAACCCGACGCGGAGCGTCGAGCCGAGTACGTTGCCTCGAAATCGAGGGGGTTGAGCGTCAGGGCGGGGCCGGTATCGGCACCCCGGCCCGTAGCTCGTGGAGCAGCTCCTCCACCCCGCCCACCTCGTGGGCCCCACCCCGGCGCAGGGTCTCTTCGATCGAAGCTGCGATCCCTCCCGTGAAATCCCAAGGTAACGCCGGCGGCCGACGAAGAAGATAGACCGGAACCCGGCCGAGCACCCGGCGCACTTCCTCGAGATTCGGCAGATTCGACGGACCGACCGGGAACGGCGCCACGACGACGGCCGATGCGGCCTCGAGTAGGGAGCGCATCCGCTCCCGGGCCGGGTCGCTCACGGGGGCGAACGGGGCCTCGACCGCGGCGACCACGCCGAGACTCTCCGCGGTCTCCTGGTCGGAATCGAGTAGCGCCAGAACTCCCGCGGTAACCCGGAACCCACCGTCGACCAGAGCACGGAGGAGCGGCGCGGCCGAGCCACCGCCTCCCACGACGTGTACCGGCCCCCGACCAATGCGAGGACTCTCGCCCTGTCCGGGTTCGACCATTCGACGTGGAATGAGATAGGGCACCCCCGTCTGAGGCTCGACACGGCGTTCCGCCACGACTCCCCAGACGCGGCGCAGCAGGTCTTCCGACAGCACTTCGAACGCCGGTCCGTCGGCGACCTGCCGTCCCCGCGAGAGCACGACCACCCGGTCCGTGAACCGGGCGGCTAGGTTGAGGTCGTGAAGCGCCGCGACCACGGTGACACCTCTCTCTCGCGCGAGCTGACGGACCCGCCCGAGGAAGTCGAGCTGGTGTCCGATGTCGAGATGGGAGGTCGGCTCATCCAGGAGGAGGACGGGCGCATCCTGCGCGAGCGCCCGAGCGAGGGTCGCCCGCTGCCGCTCGCCTCCGCTCAGACTCAGGATGCCGTCGCGAGCGCGGTCGGCGAGGCCCGCGGTTTCGAGGGCTCGAGCGACCACCGCTCGGTCGCTCTCGAGCGGCCCCGCCCAGGCCTCGCGGTGCGCGTACCGGCCGTACTGGATGTAATCCTCCAAACGAACGTCGTCTCGCGCCCCTTCGCCCTGAGGGACCCAGGCTACGCGACGCGCCCGCTCCCGGATCGAGAGCGCAGAAAGCGGGTCGCCGAGGATCTCGATCGTCCCCTCGTCGAGCGGCAAGAGCCCCAGCACCGCGCGGATGAGCGTCGTCTTCCCGGAGCCGTTCGGCCCGGCCAGTGCGACGACCTCGCCCCGCTCGACGGAGAGATCCACCTCGCGAAGTGCGGTACGGGAGCCGTAGCGCACCGTGACGCCGCGCAGTCGGAGCGCCGGAGCCGCAATCACGAGCCGGCCCCCATCGCCGTGACGCGGCTTTGCCGGAGCAGCAGGTACAGGAAAAATGGGACCCCGGCGAACGCCGTGAAGATCCCGATCGGCAGAACGGACGATGGAAAGGCGATGATGGAGATGTCCCGAGCGGCCAGGAGAAACGTCGCCCCGACCATCGCCGAACCCCCCAGGACCACGCGGTAGTCCGAACCGATCGTCCTTCGGATGATGTGCGGAGACACTAGCCCGACGAACCCGATGATGCCCGTGAACGCCACGGCAGCCGCGGTCACCACGGATGCCAGCAGGATCACCGTCGCCCGCACGCGGTTCGTGGAAACGCCCGCGCTTTGAGCGACGTCGTTCCCGAGCTGGATCAGATTGAGCTCGGGCCCGTACAGCGCGAGCAGCGTACCGAAGGCGACGACGATGGAGGTCGTGATCGCGTCGACCGACCACGAGGCCGAGCCGAGCCCCCCGAGCAGCCAGTAGTCCACCTGGAGGCTGAGGGCAGGGTTGTACAGCAGAACGAGGGCGTCCGCGGCCGAAAGGAAGCTCGCGATCGCGACACCTCCGAGGAGCAAGGTTTCGACGGAACCGTAACGGTTCCGGGCGAGGAGGATGACAACGCCCCCCGTGCCCGAAGCCCCGAGAAACGCGAACAGCGGGAGCACGAGGTTGGCTTCCTGGATTCCGACTTGGAAGACCAG
>JASHUP010000027.1 GCA_030039915.1 Thermoplasmata archaeon
CGCGGGCACGTAGATCAGCGGAAGATCGCTGCTTTCGCAAAGCAGAGGTCGGGGGTTCAAATCCCCCCGTGTCCATTCCGTTCACGGTCCGGACCCTCCGCGTCCACTCCTCGACTTAGCACGCGTCCGCCTCCCGGTACATGTCGAGAAGGCCGCTCGAGGTCCGCCATCGTAGCGACCCGGTCACGGGGGCAGACGGAACCGGATATCGCAAAGGTAGTGCCGAGAGAGGGTCGGAAACCTCCGGCAGTTCAGGCGTTGAGTCGTCAGGAGTGATCTGTATGTGCTGCGGCGCTCACGCGCCCTCTCCACGCGAATCGGACGATGTAGGGGGAAGCGAGGGCCGTGACCAGTACGATCGCTCCGACAATGGGCAGGAGAATCGGCGAAGTCGCGCCGATATCCGAGCCACCCTTAGCAACCGCGAGCGAGAGCTCTCCCGCCGGGGTTGCCGACGTGAGCGCAGAGCGCCGGGCTTCCAGTTGGTCCACCTTCTGAGTCCGGGCTGCGAGGTACGTGAGCCCGGACTTCGCCCCGATTATTCCGAGGACGATCACGACCAGTGGCAGCAGAAAGTTCGGGAGAAGACCGACGTTCATGAGCGCCCCCATCGAAACAAAGAAAATCGCTCCGAACGCGTCGCGGAGCGGGGCCATGAGGTCCCGAGCGCGCTCGGTAAGATCCGACTCAGCGACCAGGACCCCGGCAAGGAAGGCGCCGGTCGCCACAGAGATTCCCATGAGACTCGATAGGATCGAGAGACCGAAAGCGAGTCCGAGTATTCCGATGAGAAGTAGATCGCTCCGCCCGGTCCCGGCGAGCGACCGGACGAAAGCCGGGACCGTGCGCGGGCCCACCAAGAGCACGAGGGCGAGGAACAGCACGACCAGGCCGACGGCAAGGACCGTGCCAAGTAGCGGAATCTGGCCGGTCGACGCTGCCGACTGAAGGATACCGAGAGCGGAGACGACGATCACGTCCTCGACGACCGTGACTCCAAGAATGAGACCCGCCTCGCGGTCACGTAGCACACCGAGGTCCTCGAGGAGCTTCGACAGGATGATCGTGCTGGTGGCCGAGACGGCCAACCCGAGGAACAGACAGTCAAGGAAGCCGAGTCCGAAAACTCGGCCGAGGACAGCCCCGACCGCGAACGTCCCAAGCGATTCCACCGACGCGATGACCGTCGCCGTACGACCGATCGATCTCAGTCGAGAGATCGGGTACTCGAGCCCCACACCGAAGAGGAGGAAGACGATGCCGATTTCGGCGAGCGCGCTCAGAACGTCCGGGTAGTGGAGCAAGGAGGACGGCGGAGTGTACGGGCCGACAATGATTCCGGCGACGATGAACCCGACCAGAAGGGGAAGGCGAAGTGCGTGGAAAACGAGCGCAACGGCGAGCGCGACGATCATGACGACGGCAAGGTCCTGGATGACGAGGACTGCGTCAATCGTCATGGTAGAGGCCCGCCAAGGGCTCGGGCGTTATGACGGGTGGGGTCGAGCAGCGGCGGATTGGCCGTCGCCGACATCCGGGTCAGGCTGGCTTTGGAAGCCGTAGCCACACGCGCATTTCGCGGGAAACGGTTTCCGGCGACGGTTCGCAGGCGCGAGGTTGTCGCGTGGGCGGCTCGCGTCGGCGGAGTGGCCAGTTAGCTCGCCGTGTGCGACGGGGCGTTCGTCGGTTTGGTAGGCTTCTTTCGGCGGACGCAGATGGCCGAAAGCCCGGACACTCCCCTACGGTCGAGCAGCCTTCGCAACGGAGCGAGGGGGAACGCTGGCAGGTTCGGCCTCCGGGGGGGTGGTCGCGGTCTCGGGGGGCGGCACCACCGGCTCGATCGCTGGCGGAGTTTTGTCGGTGCTGCGGATCGAGGAGGGGACGCGCAGCCCATTTCGCGGCGCCTTGGAGCCGCCGTCCTCTTTGGGAGGGACCACGGCTGCCGGCCGGTCCTCGCGGAGGTCCAAGGTAGCCTCGACCGTCCCATCGTCTCCGTACGTCAGGCGGAAGCCCATGCGCTTCATCAACGAGAGCGCGCGATAATTGTCCGCGAGCATCACGGAGTAGACCCGCTCGACCCCCATGTCGTAGGCGACCTCGAGAACGTGGTCGGCGAGCTTCGTGCCGAGCCCGACTCCCTGGAACTCGTCCGTGACGATGATCGCGAACTCTCCGCTCTTCCCGTCCGGCTCGATGCTGAGGCGGCCGACGCCCAGGATCCGGCGCTTCCCGTTCCGCTCCAGTTCGGGAACGATCGCGATCTCGCGGTCGTAGTCGATGTTGCAGTAGCGGACCCGGACCTCGTGCGGAGTGTCCTTGATCACCTGGAAGAAACGGTACCGGATCGACTCTTCGGAGAACCCCTTGAACATCTCGAGCCAGAGAGGTTCGTCCTCCGGCTTGATCGGGCGCAGCAGGACCTCCTCGCCGTTGCCCATCCGCCAGTTGGTCTCGTATTTCTTCGGGTACGGGCTGATCACGAGGTGGGAGTGGAGGTCGTGCTCGCGGACCGCCCGGTCCTTGTCGATGAGGACCCGCGCGTCGAGGACGTGGACCTCGTTCTCGCTCAGGACCAAGGGATTGATGTCGATCTCCTTGATCTGCGGGAAGTCGACGAGGAGCTGCGAAAAGAGCAGCAGCGTCTTCTCGAGGAGCTCGAGGTTCGCCTTCGGCTGGTTGCGGTATCCCTTGAGGAGCTGGTAGACCTTCGTCTCCTCGAGCATCCGACGGATGAGCGTGGTGTTGAGCGGGGGAAGCGCGACCGCACAGTCCTTGTAGAGTTCGACGCCGACCCCGCCCATTCCGAAGAGGATGACCGGGCCGAAGAGGGGGTCGCTCTTTCCCCCAACGATGAGCTCGTAACCTCCTTTCGGGATCATCGGCTGAACGGTCACTCCCACGATCTGGGCATCGGGTTTGTACGCCTTCGCGCGTGCCAGGAGTGTGTCAAACTGTCGTCGAACCTCTTCCTCGGAGCCGACGTCCAGGGCCACTCCTCCGGCCTCGGACTTGTGGAGGATGTCCGGGGAGAGAATCTTCAGGACGACCGGATAGCCGAAGTGCCGCGCGCGCGACGCCGCTTCCTCCGCGGTGGTCGCGACCTCGGTGGGAATGACCGGGAACCCGTAGTACTTGAGCAGCCGCTTCGCTTCGTCCTCGGTGAGCGCCTCGCGACCCTCCTTCGCCGCCTGCTTCAGGATGACCGAGATGGGCCGCTTGGGCGCGGCCGAGTTGACCGGCAGCTCCTCGGGGGTCTCGTAGAGGAGTTCGATGTTCCGGCGGTACTGGTACATCGTGAGATAGGTCTTGACGGCCTGCTCGGGCGAGGAGTAGGTCGGGATGTTGTTCGCCGCGAAGAATGCGTTCGCCTCGGTGACCCGCGTCCTCCCCATGAACGACGTCAGGATCGTCTTGTTCTGGTAGGTCTTCCCCCGGACCACCTCGACGACCGTCTTCGCGACCTCGAGGGGGTTGATCATCGCCTGGGCCGTGAGCAGGAGGAGGATCCCGTCGACGTGGTCGTCCTCGAGGCAGCACTCGAGGGCCGCCCGGTACCGCTCGGGACCGGCATCCCCGATCAGGTCGATCGGGTTGCCGTGACTCCAGAACGGGGGGAGCGCCTCGTTGAGGCGAGCCATCGTTTTCTCGCTCAACTCGGCCAGTCGGCCGCCTCCGGCGAGGAGGGTATCGCTCGTCATGATCCCCGGCCCTCCGGCGTTCGTGATGATCGCGAGGTTCGGCCCCTTCGGTAGCGGCTGGGAACTCAGCACCTCCGCCGCGTTGAACAGGTCGGCGATCTCGTCCACCCGCACGATACCCGCCCGCTTGAAGGCGGCCTCGTAGACCTGGTCCTCGCCCGAGAGCGCTCCGGTATGCGACGCGACAGCTCGGGCGCTCTCGCGGAAGCGTCCGGCCTTGACGACCACGATCGGCTTCGCCCGGGCAAAGTGCCGGGCCGCGCTCATGAACTTCCGCGCGTGAGTGACTCCCTCGATGTACATCAGAATGCTTCGGGTGTGCGGGTCGCTTCCGAAGTAGTCGATGAGGTCCCCGAAATCCACCTCGAGCATCGACCCCACCGACACGAACGCCGAAAATCCGACGTTCTCGTGGATCGCGACATCAAGAATCGCAGAACCGAGAGCTCCGCTCTGCGAGAGGAAGGCGACGGTACCGGGCTTCGGCACCTTGGCGAGGAACGTGGCGTTGAGATGGGTCGCGGGCCGGATGACGCCAAGGCAGTTCGGCCCGAGGACCCGCACGCCGTGCTTCCGAGCGACCTCGAGGATTTCGTCCTCGAGCGCCTTGCCGGCTGCCCCAGTCTCCTTGAATCCCGCGGAAAGGATGATGACCCCCTTCACGCCGACTTTGCCGCATTCGTCCACGAGGGCGCAGACCGTCTTCGCTGGGGTGGCGATGATGGCGAGGTCGACCGGCTCCGGAATCGCGCCGATGGACGGGAAGGTCTTCACGCCGAGGACCTCTGCTTTGTGGTTGTTCACGAAGTAGACCTTGCCCGCGAACTCGCCTTTCGCGAAGTTCGTGGCGAGGGCGAACCCCACCGACCCTTCGGTGTCTGACGCCCCGAGGATCGCCACGCAGTGGGGGTTGAAGATCTTGTCCAGGTGATAGGTTACCATGAGTCCGTTCCTCCTCCCTGCTTACGAACCGGCCCGGGACCTGCCGAACTGCCCGCCCCGCAGTCCGCCCCTTCCCGTCCCGCCTCCGCAAAGGAAGGAACCTGACCCGACCTCAAAAAGCCGTTCGTTCTCTCGGACTGACGAACGCCACCCGTCGAGCTCGTTTTAT
>JASHUP010000028.1 GCA_030039915.1 Thermoplasmata archaeon
GCCAGAATCTTAGCGAACTGATCCTCTTCCGGGGAGTCCAGGGATTCGGCGGAGGGGGAATCTTCCCAGTCGCGATCGCCATGGTCGGGGTTCTCTACCCACCCGCCACGCGGGCGAAGGTCGTGGGCTTTCTGAGCGGGGCGGCCGGGCTCTCGATCGTCCTCGGACCCCTCCTCGGGAGCTACATCGTTTCGGTCACGACCTGGCGCTGGGTGTTCTACATCAATCTCCCGTTCGGGCTCGTCGCGTTGGCCATCCTCTTCGTTGCCCTGGGACCTCTCCGGCCGACGACCCCGGGGCGGTTCGACACTCCCGGCGCCGTCCTGCTCTCGAGCTGGGTCGGCAGCCTGATGTTCGCCCTCGTGCAGGTCTCGGACGCGGGGTGGGCGTGGACCGATCCTCGGACGGCGGTCCTCCTGCTGGGCACGGCGGTGGTCTTCGCGGTGTTCCTCTGGTGGGAGCTCCGGACCCCGCAGCCCCTCGTCCCGCTTCGCCTCCTGGGGCAGCGCGTCATCGGCGCCTCGAGCGGGATCATGCTGTTCACGGGCGTCGTGTTCAGCGCCGCGATCACGTTCCTCTCGGTGTTCGTCGGAATTGTGCTGTTGCACCAGGGGCCCAACGCGGCGGCCCACGTTCGGGACATCATCTACTTCTTCGCGATCCCGATGATCCTCGGCGCGACGATCTCGGGCCAGCTGCTCAGCCGGGTGTCGTACCGAATGATCGTGGCCCCCGGACTTCTCGTGGCCGGCCTCTGCGGATTGCTGCTGACCCAGCTGACCCCCACCTCTCCGCTCTGGGTACTCGCCTTCGGATTCCTCCCGGTCGGGGGGATCGCTCTCCCGCTCATCCCGATGGGGTTCGGCCTCGGTCTCACGCTCGCCGCCTCGCAGGTGGCCGTCCTCAATGAGGCGCCGAAGGAGAGCGTGGGGGCCGCCGTCGGGCTAACGCGGTTCTTCCAGAGCCTCGGAGGCGCGCTCGGAATCTCCCTGCTCACGGTGTTCGTCTCATGGCGTTACCAGACGCTCGCCGCGAATGCGCGGACCGCCCCGGCGCTCGCGAACGCGCTCGTCGCGTCGTACAACGAGGTCTTCCTCCTCCTGGCCGCTTGCATCCTGATCGCGTGCGCCTTCTCCCTGTTCTTGGTGGCCCCCGGGCGGTCCACTCGCCGCCCGGAATCCGACGCCTCTCCCGGGCTCGACGCGGTCGTGCCCCCCTCCACCAAGACCTGAAGTCTCACAAGAAAATCCTGAAGCCCACCCGCCGCGGCCTCTTTCGGGTCATGACACCGTACCGGGCGATCTCTCCGCTTCCGCTCTCCTCCGCGCACCGACGTTGGGCTTATGGCCCTCGAGCCTATTGGGGGGCCCCATGGCGAGGACGGCTCCCGCCGTCTCCTTGCGCATCGCCCTGACCGTCTTGGTGGTCGTCGCGCTCGTGGGCCTGGGAGGAATTCTCTCCGCGAGCGCGCCGTCGACCGCACGAGCCAGTGCCGTCGACCTTCCGGCAGTCGGGACCCACTGGGCGGTGCTCGATCGTCCGGTCGCCGTCACCATCGCTAACCCGTACTCGAACGGAATGTCTGCCGCGTTGGCGGTCGGTCAGGCCGATCTGGTTTCCGGAAGCGCGGGGGGCGGCGCCCGGAATCTCTCCGAACCGCTGACGGCGGTGACCTTCGATTCGACGGGGGACCTCTGGCTCGCCGACATGGACAACAATCGGGTCCTGGAGTATCTCCCGCCGTTCTCGACCGGCATGGCCGCGTCCCTGGTCATCGGGCAGACGAGCCTCTCCGGGTCTCTATCCAACACGACGGCGAGCGGCCTCTGGGAGCCCGCGGGGATCGCCTTCGACCGTGCAGGGGACCTCTGGGTGGCCGACTCTACCAACAATCGCGTCCTCGAGTACACTCCGCCGTTCTCGACGGGGATGAGCGCGTCGTTGGTGCTCGGCCAGTCGAACTTCGTGAGCCGATCGTTCGGGACGTCCGCTTCCGCGTTCACTCACCCGACCGGCATCCTGTTCAACGGGTCGGGGGCCCTCTTCGTCGCGGACTCCGTGAACAACCGCGTGCTCGCGTTCGACCCTCCGTTCTCCAACGGAATGTCCGCGAGCCTCGTACTCGGCCAGGGTACGTTCGCCACCTCGGGAGCCGGGACGACCGCCACGAACCTCTCCGACCCCACGGACATCGCGATCGATTCGGCCGGGGGGGTTTGGGTCGCCGACCGCCAGAACGACCGTGTGGTGGGGTTCGCGGCCCCGCTTTCGAACGGAATGGCCGCGAGCGCCGTCCTCGGCGAACCGAACCTCGTCACGCGGTCTCCCTCGGCCCCGTACGGGCTCGTGAACCCGACGGGTCTCGCCTTCGACGCCGCGGGGGACCTCTGGGTCGCGGACTCGGGCAACAACCGAGTGGTGGAGTATCTCGGGCCGATCTCCACGACCGAGAGCCCGAGCGCGGTCGAGGGGCAGACCGGCTTCGCGGGCACCGCAGGCGGGACGACCGCGGTCAACCTGAGCGGTCCGACGATGCCGGCGGTCGACCCATCGGGCGACCTCTGGGTCGAGGACACCGGTAACAATCGCGTCGTCGAGTACGTCCCCACCTCGTTCGCGGTGACGGCCTCCGAGTCGGGGCTTATTGGAGGTACCACGTGGTCCGTTACGTTCAACGGCGTCCTCAAGACCGCGGTCGCCCCGGCGAACATTTCGTTCACCGTGTGGAATGGATCGTACCCGTACTCGGCCGGGACCGTTTCGGGTTATACGGCATCCCCCACGTCCGGAACGGAGCCGGTGAACGGCGCCGCGACCGGATTCACGATCACGTACTCCGCGTCCTCCACTTCGAGTGGGGGGACGACGCTCGGTGGGAGCTCTTGGTGGTGGATTATCCTCATCCTGGTCGTCGTGGTCCTGCTCATCCTGCTGTACGTCCAACGCCGCCGACGCAAGCGAGCCGCCCCGCCGGCGCCACCCCTGTCCGCGGGCGCTCCGCCGAACCCACCGGCGAGTGGTTCGAGTTAGACGGGCCGCCAGGTGCGGCTCGCGGAACCGCGGTGCCGGACCGGGTCGGGTTCAGCCGCGCGGAGCGGAACCCCCGCCCCGGCGGCGGACCCAGACGATCGAAAACGCCACCACCGCCGCAACGAGGCCGCCGAGGAGGGCGTACGCCGCGAGGGCCGGGATCCCGAATACCTGCGGAGACGCCGGGACGGGGATCGCCGTGAACGTGACGTTGACCTGCGAGCTCGAATCAGCGGCGACGAACGACCCCGACACCGGGGTGCCCCGATATCCCCCGACCTGTTCGAGCGAGTAGGCGAACATCCCGTTGGGTTCGGTGAACGTGATGGCCCGGGTCGTCGAAATATACGACCCGTTGCCGGCGTCGACTCCCCACGCGGTCCCGGGCGCAAGCCCCGACTCGGTGAACGTGACCGAATGAACGGGCCCCGAGAGGATGGAGAGGGATCCATCGCCGTGGTTCCCGACGTAAACGTTCCCCGTGCCGCTGTCGTAGCAGACGACCTGGGGGTTCGTGCCGACCGGAATGGTCTCCAACACCGTGTTCGAAACATCGGACACAACGCTCACGTTCCACGACCCGGAATTGGCCACGAACACGTCCCCGTTTCCGCTATCGTACGCAATCCCAGCGGGCTCGGTGCCCACGGGGATGTTGGCCACGATCGAGTTCGAGGCATCGGAGATGACGCTGACGTTGTTCCCGCTCGCGACAAAGACCTCCCCCCGGCCCTGGTCGTACGCGATCGCCGTAGGGGAATGGCTCAAGGGGATCGTCGCGAGGAGCTGATCCGTGGTGTT
>JASHUP010000029.1 GCA_030039915.1 Thermoplasmata archaeon
CTTCACCGGGTCGATCACCGTCCTGTTCCTCATCTTCGTGGTCCTCTTCGTCTACCTCATCTCCGTGCGTCGCTACTTCTACTGATGCGGATCCTGTTGGCCCAGCTCGCCCCGGTGGCGGGTGAGGTGCGCCGCAACGCGGAGCGGCTCGACTCGATCGTGCGCTCGACGCACGCCGACCTCGCCGTCTTCCCCGAGCTCTACCTCTCGGGGTACCGGGTCGGGAACCGCTTCCATCAAATCGCGCTGCGGGAGGGCGACGCCACCCTCACGGCCCTGCGCCGGACCGCGCACGATACCGGCACCACGATCGTCCTCGGCGCGCCGCTCGTTTCGACCGACCGGCACGGCGAGGTCCGCAACGCCGCGATCGCCGTTTCCCCGACCGGGACGCTTCACGTGCAGGTGAAACGCTACCTCCCCAATTTCGGACCGTTCGAGGAAGGGGTGCCATTCACCCCGACCGACGTGAGCGTGCCGGTGGCGCTTGCCGGAGCCTCCGTGGGGCTCGAGATCTGTTACGACGCGTTCTTCCCGGAGGTCTCGCGGCAGCTGGCGCTCGCCGGGGCGGAGCTCCTGGTCGTCATCTCGGCCTCGCCCGTCACGAGCGCCCGGTTCTTCGAGCGGCTCCTGCCCGCCCGTGCGATCGAGAACGCGCTCCCCGCCGTCTTCGTCAATCGGGTCGGGGTGGAGGACGGGATGGTCTTCGCCGGGGGGTCCGCGGTGTGGGACGCCCGGGGCGAGCTCGCGACGGCGACCTCCGTCGCATTCTCGCCGAAGAGCCCGGAAGAGTCGCTCGCATGGGTCGACATCGACCTCGCCGAATCGGCCCGGTATCGTCCGTTCCGGCCGGTGCTGCGCGACGTCGCGCAACGGCCCGGCGCGCCCTCGACGGACTCGCCACATTCCGCGCCCCCTTCGACTCTAACACGGGCCTTATAGGGAGCTCGAACCCCGGGAAAGGCGGTGTCGCCTCCCCCGACCATTGCTCAACAGCTCGCCGCCAAGCAGCGGGAGATCTCGGTCGCCGAGTTCTTTGAACGAAATCGCCAGATCCTCGGCTTCGACAACCCCCAGCGGGCGCTCCTCACGACGGTCAAAGAGGCCGTCGACAATGCGATCGACGCGTCCGACGAGGCCCGCATGCTTCCCGAGGCGCTGGTCGAGATCTCGAAGGAGACCGACGATCGACTTCGCGTCGCGGTGACGGACACCGGTCCGGGCATCCTGCGTCGGGAGATCCCGAACGTCTTCGCCCGGCTGCTCTACGGCTCGCGATTCCACTCGAACCGACAGGCGCGCGGTCAGCAAGGGATCGGGATCTCGGCCGCCGTCCTGTACGCGAACCTGACCACGGCCCGGCCGGCCCGAATCACCTCGAAGGTCGAGGAAGAGGAGGCGGCCCACGTGCTCGAGCTCGTCATCGACACCCAGAAGAATCAACCCCGGGTCGTCTCCGAGGACGTCACGCTGTGGGACTCCCCGCACGGAACCCGCGTCGAGCTCGTCCTCAAGGCGCGCTACGTCCGGGGTCGACAATCCCCGTACGAGTACCTGCGCGGGACGGCGATCGTGAATCCTCACGCTCGGATCGTGCTCGTGGAGCCGGACGGGACGCGCGTGACCTTCGAGCGGGCGAGCACCGACCTGCCTCCGCTCGCGAAGGAGACCCTTCCCCACCCGTATGGGCTCGAGCTGGGAGAGCTGGGCTATCTCCTCAAGGCCTCGAAGCGGCCGAGTCTCTCCGAGTTCCTCACGAAGGACTTGCAGGGGGTGAGCGTCCGCGCCTCGAAGGAGCTCCTCGCGAACGTCGGGCTAAAACCGGGCGCCGCTCCGACCTCCGTGGTCGGCGAGGATCAGGAGCGCCTGCTCCGAGCGCTCCACGACGCCCCGCTCATCGCGCCCTCGCCCGAAGGACTCTCGCCCATCGGCGCGATGCTGATCAAGCGGGGATTGAGGAACGTCCTTGGGGAGCTCCGCCCGGAGTTCTACTGCCCGCCCGTGAGCCGGCCGCCGAAGGTGCACGCCGGCTTTCCGTTCATGGTCGAGGTCGGGCTCGTCTACGGAGGAGGGCTGCCGGCCGACCAACCCGTCCAGATCCTCCGGTTCGCGAACCGCGTTCCGCTGCTCTTCCAGCAGGGGGCGTGCGCGATCACGACCGCGATCGCGAACCTCGATTGGCGCCGCTACGGCCTCGACCAGAAGGGCGGCTCGGGAGTTCCGACGGGCCCCGCGCTCATCCTGGTCCACGTCGCATCGACCAAGGTTCCGTTCACGAGCGAGGCGAAGGAGGCCGTGGCCGAAGACCCCGAAATCGACAAGGAGCTCACGCTCGCGCTGCAGGCCGCGGCCCGCCACCTTCGGACGCATCTCTCGCGCAAGAGCCGACGGGAGTTCGCGAGCGAGAAGTTCTCCATCATCCAGCGGATCCTTCCGAAGCTGGCGGAGAAGACCAGCGGTCTCGTCGACAAGCCGGTACCGGATCTCACCCCCGTCATCACCCGCATCATGGACATCGTCAACGTCGAGGCCCCCTTCACGTCCGACCCGAAGGGGGTCCGCACCACGGTGGAGGTAACGAATTACACGCCTCGTCCCCGCGTGCTCGAGCTCTTCGTCGAGATCCCGCCCGAAGTCTTCTCGGCGGCCGCCTTCGACCCCCCGCCGGACGGGGTCGAGGTCGAACTCGGTCGCGCGTGGTGGACGCTCCCGAAATTGGTCCCGAACGGTCGAACCCGGCTCTCGCTCTCCTTCCCTCCCCACACGGACGTCGAATCGAGCGACCTGGATTGGTACGTGGCCGGGATCGACGAGGCCCACCTCCTCGGTGCGGACCCGCTCCCGGGCGACTGGGATGTCCGTCTGCCGCGGACGGTCGTCGAGGCGGCGGAAGCGGCGGTGGCGGAGGCCGCGGCGAACGGAGGAGTCGCCGAGGAGGAGGTGGATTACGATGCCGCCGAAGCGAGCGCGCAACCCAGCGAAGAAGAGTGACGACGAGCCGGTGAAGGTGCGCGCGGACGCCCTCGCGCCGACCGTTGGGCTCGCCGAGCAGATCTACGAGCAGCTCGACCGAGGCGAGATCCCGCGGATGCGCCTTCCGCTCCGTACGAAGCAGAACATCAGTTTCCAGCCCCGCGACGGGGTCTGGAAGCTCGGCCGGGCCATGGGCACGCGGAGCGCCCGGAAGCTGGATGGAGCGCTGATGCTGCTCCGCACGTTCTACCTGGTCGACTTCATCAACGAGATGGCCCGGGAGAAAAAGACCTCCACGCTCCGGGAGCTCTACTACATCAGCGAGGCCTGGGAGGACGCGAAGTTCCACGGCGAGGACGAGTCGAACCTGCTCATCGAGGACCTCGAGGTGATGTGCGAGCGGCTCCGGGAGGACTTCCGGCTCCACCCCGAGGAGAACGGCGCCTCCGTGATCGGCGATCTGACGATCAAGGAACGGAACCGCAAGGGCATCGTCAAGAAGATCAACTGTCGCGATGACGTGGGCGACGGTGGCTACTCATTACCCTTCAACGTCGAGAGAGAGAAGATCGAGTTCGTGAGCACGAACGCGAAGTTCCTGATCGCGATCGAGTGCGGAGGCATGGTCGACCGCCTCGCCGAGAACGGGTTCGACGAACAGCACGATGCGATCCTGCTCCACCTGAAGGGCCAACCGGCCCGGTCGACCCGACGATTTCTGAGGCGCGCCTCGGAGGAGCTCAAACTTCCCGTCGTCGTCTTCACCGACGGCGACCCGTGGTCGTTCCGCATCTTTGCCTCGGTCGCCTACGGGGCGATCAAGACCGCCCACCTCTCGAGCTATCTCGCCACGCCGTCGGCCGAGTTCCTCGGGGTCACGGCCTCCGACATCGAGAACTACGACCTTCCGTCGGACAAGCTCTCCGACCAGGACGTCCGCGCGTTGCAGGCCGAGCTCACCGACCCGCGCTTCGGCACGGCGGAGTGGCGGGCCGAGATCGAGCTGATGCTCAAGAACGGCAAGAAGGCCGAACAGCAGTCCCTCGCGAAGTACGGCCTCAACTACGTGACGGAGCACTACCTACCGGAAAAGCTCACCGAGATGGGCGTCCTCTAGCGTTACGGGCGACCCCGACCGCCTGCGACGATAGATTTTAGAAGGGTGGGGCGGTCGCCGTGCGATGACCTACACATCGGGCCAGAAGTATCT
>JASHUP010000030.1 GCA_030039915.1 Thermoplasmata archaeon
ATCGCTTCGAGGTCGCGACGCGCGAGGCCGCCGTAGGTGGGGAATCCCTCGTAGAGGATCTCAGCGGCCTTGAGCCGCTCGGCGAGCCCCGGGTCCCGGACCGCGACGAACCCTCCCATGTTGACCAGGCCGTCCTTCTTCGCGCTCATGGTCGCGCCGTCGGCCCGGTCGAAGAACGCGCGACCGATCTCCGCGATGGATTTCGAACCCATGCCGGGCTCGCGTTCCCGAACGAAGAACGCGTTCTCGGCCCAGCGGCACATGTCGAGGAAGACCGGGATCCCGTGGGCGTGGGCGACCCGGGCGACCTCCGCGAAGTTGGCGGAGGAGACGGGCTGGCCGCCGCCCGTGTTGTTCGTGATCGTCACCATCACCAGCGGCACTCGCTCCTTCCCCTCGACGGTCAGCAGCCGCTCGAGCGCCGACGGATCGAGATTCCCCTTGAACGGGAAGTCCGACGTCGTGTCGTAGGCCTCCGCGACCGCGAGATTGAGCGGAGTGCCCCCGTTCTGCACGACGTGGGCCTCGGTCGTGTCGAAGTGCATGTTGTTGGGGATGATGTGACCGGGCCGGCACAGCGTGGAGAAGAGCAGGTGCTCCGCTCCCCGGCCCTGGTGAGCGGGGATCACGTGGGGAAACCCGGTGATCTCCCGGACCGTCGATTCGAAGTGCGCGAAGTTCCGGCTTCCCGCGTACGTCTCGTCCCCGATCATGAGCCCGGCCCACTGCTGGTCGCTCATCGCGCCGGTGCCGGAGTCGGTCAACAGGTCGATCCGGACATCGTCGGAGCGCAGGTTGAAGAGATTGAACCCGGCTCGGACGAGCGCCGACTCCCGCTCGTCTCGGGAAGGGTTCGGAAGACGTTCCACGACCTTCGTCTTGAACGGCTCGAGCGGAAGAGGGGTTTCCGAAGGGGTCACGACGGACGCGACCGGTGGCGTCTATTTGAGGGCGTCCGGAAAACGACCGGAGCGCGAGACGTGGACTCGGGGTCATCGCGGGAGGGGGAACCCGCTCGAAGGGGCCCCCGGACGCCCAAGCCACAGTCTTAAGAGGGGAGACCGATAGGGGCCCGAACCACCCATGGCCGCACCGTCCGCATATCCGATGCCGCCCATGATGAACGCCGAACCTCCCGAAGTGCAATCGATCAAGTCGATGCTGCACATCGTGCGCATCCTGGCGATCATCTTCGGGATTCTGCTCGCTCTGGGAGGGATCGCGTACGCCCTGATCGCGATCGCCGCTTACAACGCGTGCACGTCGGTGGCGGGAAACATCTGCGCGGCGAGCATCGGTTTCGTGCTCGTCTTCCCGATCATCGTCATCATCTGGGGCGTTATCGACTTCATCATCTGGCTCCAGATGAAGGAGATCGAGGCGCTGGTGAACCAGCACCAGTTCGAAAAGGCGAAATCGAAGACCCTGATCTGGATGATCCTCGGGTTCATCCTCGGTGGAATCCTGATCGGGATCCTCCTGCTCATCGCCTACCTCAAGTTCGACCCGGTGATCACCTGGCAGCGCCAGCAGCAGGGAGGCGCTCCCCCCGGGTACGCTCCGCAGTATGCGGCCCCTCCGGCCTACGCTGCGCCCCCACCGGCGGCCGCGCCCCCGCCGCCCGCACCCGCGGCGGCAGCGCCGGCGGCGCCCCTGTGCGCTAAGTGCGGGAAGCCCACCACCTACATCGCCCAGTACGGGCGGTACTACTGCTACACCGACAACCTCTACGTGTAGGGCGACGGTCGGCCCCGTCGGGCCGATCGCCCGAGCCGGGGTCTACGGCAGCCCCGGCCGACGTCGCCCGCAGCTCGAGCAGAGCTGCGTGCCTTTCGCGACCCACCGACCGCAGGATCTGCACGACCGGACGTCGTCCGGGAGGCCGAGCACCGTGCGTCGCTCTGCTCGGGTGGTCGCGATCAGTTCGAGCACCTTCTGACTCGACGCCTCTCGGCCCATCTCGTACGTCGAACCGCCGATCTCCACTCCGGCGAGCACCATTCGATCGCCGTAACCGATCGCAAGTTCGGAGGTGTGAGGGTTGGCCCCGCCGATCCCCTCGAGCGAGACCGAGCGGTCGAGCGCGGGAGCACGAGTTCGTCCGAGGACACCGGACCGGGCGAGGAACAGCAACCGACGGTCGGTCAATTGTAGTGTTCCAGGGATCGCGCGGGCACCCAGCGAAGTTACCGCGCGCACGGGCCAGGCGGCGACGAGACGTTCTCCGGGTTCGAGTGAGTGCGCCTCGGTCATGCCGCGCGGATCGAGACCGGAGGGCCGTGCAGCGCGGGGCCCCATCCAAGGCCTCTCAGGCGCTTGTCGACCTCCTCGAATGCATGCAGATGGTGGGCACAGAACTCCACCTCGAGGATCGAGGCCCCATCGCGGTGGTTCCCCCGTTCGAGTCCCCGGACCGCGCAACGGAACTCGCCGGGGAGAGCACACGTCACGTCGATGTCCGAGACCTCGTAGCGGGAGAAGTAGCCGGCCGGGATCGCGTGTCGGAACGCCGCGCGGACGTCACAAACGCCCATGCCCGGCTCGTTCGTCTCCTAGTACTAGTCCCTGGCGCTCAACTCGCAGCGCAGACACCCGTGGCTACCCGCCTCCGCGTCGGCCGATCCTCGGCCGCAGGAACGCTCCAACCCATCGTCACGCGTGACCGCGAGCCACGAAGTTGCTGGCGGACAAATGTCCGACAAATGCTCTGTGTCTACCGAGCGGCGCTTCAGGTCGCGACCGCGCGCACCGTGGGAGAGAATCGGGGAAGGCCGATCAGGAGGAGCCCCGCCGCGAATCCCCAGATGAGGATCGGGAACACGATCAGGCGCTCGATGAGGCCGGGGTCGAACGTGTTGTTGAGAGACTGGGTCGGAACGTAGTACGCCAGCGAGACGAGGGTCACCAGCCCGAGTCCGAGGGAAGCCCCTCGAAGCGAAGACCAGCGGGTTCCGGCGCGCATCGCGGTCGACAGCACCACGAGCGCGAGTCCTCCCGGCAAGAAGACCAGGAGCGAAACGAGGTCGTGGACCGGTGGGTTGACGTTCTCGGGAAAGACCCCGACGAGGATCGCGGCGATGCTCGCGATCAAGAGGAGGAACAGACCACCGACGCGGGCAGCACCGCGTGGAAAACCGCCCCAGCCGAGGAGGATGCCGAGGAACGCGAGGACCCCGAGGAGGATGATCGAAACGTTGAACACGTTGTGCAGCGGGGAGGTGGACGTGTTCCCCAAGTCGCTGATGTAGTTCGTGAGCAGCGAATAGCCGGCGTAGCCCGTTTGCACCCACGCCATCGCCGCGGCAAACTGCACGACGCCGACCGCGATGAGGACCCCGCCCCATCGCACGGAGCGACCGACCAGCACGGGGGTGGCGGTGACCATCGATGACCCAATCTCGCGGCGTTCGGGCGCCGCGGACCGGCGGGGGCACGACCCTTCCCACTATGAATACCCCCGCCTCGACCCGCGGCACCACCGTCCGATGAGCGCATCCGATCTTCTCGACCAGGACGGGACCTCTCCCGACGCCGCGGTACCCCGGTGCTAACGACGCAGGACCAGTCCGGGAGAATCAAGCCAAGGGAGGGAATCGAACCCCCAGGAAACGGATCTGCAGTCCGTCGCATTAACCATTCTGCCACCTTGGCGCGGCGGGGGGCAGGGGGCTGCGCCTTAAAGCCGTCGGGGAAGCGGCACCCCCGGACTCAGATCGGTCGGAACCCTCGCCGAAGGCGCAGGACGGCGGTGCGCCACTCGTAGCGAAGCCGTCCGGCGACCGTGAGCGACCGGCCGCTCGCCGCGCACCGACCCGCCCGCAACGAGGCGATGAGCGCGTCGACATTCCGGACGCCCCCGTCGAACTCGGTGAACGCACGTCCGAGGTCCTCGACCCCGTGACCGTCGCTCCCTCCCGTCGCTCCGACGCTCCGTCGACGTGCGACATCCGTCGCTCGCGCGTTCGCCCCGCGAGAGTTGTGGCCGTTGATGGTCTCGATCGCCGGAACAGGGGCGTTCTCCGCCATCGCGCGGCCTACCCCGTGCGAGAACCGGAACGGGTGAGCGAGCACCGGAGCGCCCCCGCGACTGCGTGCCCATTCGATCGTTTCGAGCAGGGGCCGGTTCGGGGCCGGAGCTTCGGAGAGCCCGTAGACCAGCAGATGACCCTCAACGGTGGAAACTTCGACACCAGGAAGAACGACGAGGTTGGGAAACTTCGCACGGAGAGCCGGCAGCTCCGCGTGACCGGCCACGGTGTTGTGATCGGTCAGAGCGAACCCGTCCAGCCCGGCCGACGCGATGTTCGCCGCGATCGTCTCGAGCGAGAGCCGCGAATCGGGGGAATGCCGAGAGTGGACATGTAGGTCGAGCCGCAGCACGTCCATCAGCGGACCTTGGACCCCGGAGCCACCGGCTCGGAAGGTTGGGGCCCTCGGCCCGGTCCGAACGAGAGGAGCTCCACGCGTTCGCCGGTGCCGAGGCCGCGGCGAACGACGACCCATGCGTCGGTCGGCCCGTCTCCCGCGACGTCCACTTCTTCTCCGCCCACGTCCACCCGCACTCGGCCGGAAGCGGAACGGCCCGTGATCCGACCGACGGTCAGCGACGTCCCCGCGAACTCCTCGTACGAGATCGTTCGGTCCGAGGGCCCACGACCCTCGAGGTACGTGCCCGGCGGCGTCCCCTCGGGGGCCTCGAGCAGGACGGCCCGTTCGTCGGCCTCGGCGCAGAGCACCATTCCCTGCGAAGTGACCCGCCGGATCGTCCGGGAAGCGAGGTTCGTGAGCAGGAGGGCCCGATGCCCTTGGAGCGCCTCCTTCGTGTACGAGGGCCGCAGACCGGCCACCACCGTACGCGGTGCCGCGGCCCCGACGTCCACCTGCATCACGTAGAGCTTGTCGGCGGACGGGTGGTCCTCGACCCTCAGAATGACGCCGGCGCACGCGGCGAGCGGAGGCCAGTCCGAGTCGGGGGCCGGCGGCGTGGACGCCGTTCGATCGGTCTCGAGATCGGGTCGGGGAAAGAGCGGGCGTACCTCTCCGAGCGACTGGCCAGCCGGAACCGGCGAGAGCACGACGTCCCACTCCCCCGGTCCCGGTGGTCCTTCGTAGCCGAGCATCCGGAACAGTTCGGCGCTCGAGAACGGGAGGACCGGACCGAGCCACGTCGCGAGCGCCTTCAACCGCCAGAGGGTCTCGTAAAGCGTCCGCGCCCGCTCGTCGTCCGGCGCTTGCCAGGGGCGAGCCTCGTGGAACCGGCGGTTCGCCTCCCGTACCTCTTCGAGGGCAAGGTCGAGGGCTTCCTTGAGGTGGACCGCCTCGTATTCCTGGGTGATCCGTGCGTGGGCGCTCGTGAGCCGCTCCCGGACCCCGGTCGCGGATTCGGGACTCCACCCGGCGGGTGGGGTCGGGACCTTTCCGCCGTATCGGTCCCGGACCATAGCGAGCGCCCGCTGCGCGAGGTTGCCGTACTGGTTCGCGAGGACCTCGTTCCGCAGCTGCCGGAACTCGTCCCAGTTGAGCTCGGTGTCGTGATTCTGCGGCGCGAGCAAGGCGGCGTAGAACCGGATCACGTCGGGAGGGTACTTCGCGAGCAGCGCCGGAATGAACGCCTCCTGGCCCTCGTCCCGGGATTTCGAGAGCTTGCGGGACTCCGCGCCCACGAGCCACTCGTTGGCCGGCACATCGTACGGAAGCTTGAACCCGCCCGCCCCGAGCAGCATCCCGGGCCACACGATCGTGTGGTGGAACTTGTTGTCCTTCCCCACGAAATAGTACGCCCGCACCGGCTCTCGAGGGTCCCAGTACGCTCGCCAAGCGTCCGGTCGGCCCGATCGGATCGCCCACTCCTTGGACGCCGACAGGTAGCCGGTCACGGCATCGAACCAGACGTAGAACCGCTTCGAGTCGTATCCGTCGAGGGGGATCGGGATCCCCCAGTCGAGGTCTCGCGTGATGGGCGTCGGGTGGAGCCCGTCCCTCAGGAAGTTCTCGGCTACTTTGAGCGTGCCCGGCCTCCAGTGCTGCTGTTGGCCCACGTACTCCGCGAGCTTTCCCTGCAATCGGTCGAGCTCGAGATAGAAGTGCTCCGAAGGGCGAAGCTCGGCCGGCGTACCGCACAGGGCGCACCGGGGCTCCTTCAGCTGGCCGACCTCGATCGGCCGCCCGCAGTTGTCGCACTCGTCCCCGCGGGCCCCATCGAACCCACAGTGAGGGCAGATCCCGACCACGTACCGGTCCGGGAGGAATCGACGGTGGTTCGGGCAGTACGCGCTCTCCGCCGTTCTTCGCGCGATGTATCCGGCCTCGAGCAGTTTCAGGAAGAGCTCCTGAACGGTCTTCTCGTGGACGACCGTGTGCGTGGTCGTGTAGAGGTCGTAGGTGAACCCCAACCGCTCGAACGCCTCTTTGTTGATCGCGTGGTACCGCTCGGAAACCACGGCCGGCGTGGTCCCTTCCTTCTCTGCTCGTACGAGCGCGGGGGTCCCGTGCATGTCCGAGCCCGAGACCATCAGCACCTCGTCGCCCCGCAGACGATGGAATCGGGCGAAGATGTCAGCGGGAAGGTACGCTCCGGCCAGATGGCCGATGTGGAAGGGACCGTTCGAGTACGGCCATGCGACCCCGATGAAGATCCGCGCCATCCCGGCCCTCCGAAGATACCCCGAACCGGTGCGCATCCTAAGGGTTTCGCGGGATTCCGGCCTCGACCGCTCGGCCCCGCCCGAGCGTCCGTGCGCGAGCTTTATTCTTCGAGGCGCTGCCGACGGACGTGGAAGCAGACGCGCCGATGGTCCGCCCCGTTGTGCCCGAGGCGGAGAAAGAGATCGGAGTGAAGCACCCCGTGCTGAGCCACGGGTACGTCGTCCTCGTCGATTACATGGGGAACGACGGGGCGATCGTCCAAGCGGCGCGGGTCTCGTATGGGAAAGGGACGAGAGCCGTTCGAGACGACCGCGGGCTGATTCGCTACCTGATGCGCCATCGCCACACCACGCCGTTCGAGATGGTCGAGTTCAAGTTCCTCGTTCGGCTCCCGATCTTCGTCGCCCGACAGTTCATCCGGCATCGCACCGCCTCGGTGAACGAGTACTCGGCCCGGTTCAGCGTCGTTCCGGACGAGTATGAGATCCCCGAGGCGGACGAGGTTCGCCACCAATCGACCCGCAACCGTCAGGGACGCGGAGA
>JASHUP010000031.1 GCA_030039915.1 Thermoplasmata archaeon
AGAGGATATCCGGGGTCACCTTCGAGTGCTCGACCGCCCACATCTTCCCCGTCCGGCCGAGTCCCGTCTGGATCTCGTCCACGATGAGCAGGATGCTGTGCCGGTCGCAGAACTCGCGCAGGGATGGGAGGAAATCGTCCGGCGGAACGACGTACCCGCCCTCCCCCAGGACCGGCTCGACGAGGATGGAGGAGATGGTGTCGATGCCCGAGTACGGGTCATTCACCAGGTGCTCGAGATACGAGATCGTTCCGGCGGCGCCCTCGTCGGCGCCGAGCACCGGCCGGTACGGGTCGGGGTAGGGTACTCGAATGACGGTGCCGCCCGCGAAGGAGGAGGTCGAGTGGTAGCGACGTCCGCTCGTGAGGCCGACCGATCCACCGTGCACGCCGTGGTAGGCTCCCGAGAACGCGACGGTCCCTCGCTTCCCCTGGACGTGGTCGGCGATGTTCACTGCCGTTTCCACGGCGTCCCCGCCGGTGACCGAGAAAAAGATCCGGGCGTGGCCGCGCAGATGCCCGGGAAGAACGCTCTCGAGCTCGCGCAGGAAACGAACCCGAGCCTCGGTCGGCAACTCGAGAGTGTGCCAGATCTCCTTCGACTGGGCTTCGAGGGCCGCGACGAGTCGAGGGTGACGGTGGCCGAGATTCAGGACGCAGATCCCCCCGACCCAATCGATGAAGCGGTTCCCGTCGACGTCCTCGATGCTCGCTCCTTGGCCGATCTTGGGAGCGATCGGGAAGTAGTGGGGGTAGCCGACCGCGTCGGTCTCGAGCCTCGCCTGGTCGGCGAGCAGCTCGCGCGAGCGGGGTCCGGGCGGGGGCACGACGATGTGCGGCGCATCCGGAAAGCTGAGCCAGTCGGACTTGGCGGTCACGGTTCCCCTGCCAGCCCGAAGGCCCACCTTTCCATATCAAGGATGACGGTCCCGCGGCCGTCACGCCTAAACGGCTCGTCCCTTCCCGAAAGAGGGTAGCTGGATGCCACGGGCGGGGGATTGGGTCGACACGCACCTGCATTTGAGCCGCTGGTGGCCGGACATTCGGTCGACGGGCTACCGGGCCGACCTCGACTTCACCGTCCCGGGTCTCCTGAAGGAGATGGACGCCGCGGGGATCGGCGAGGGGATCCTCATCCAGGTCAACGACGCCCCGACCGTGAAGGAAGGCTGGGTCGAGGCGCGGGAACTGGTCACCGCGAGCCGGGGACGCCTTCGTCTGGTCTCGACCGTCGATCCCACGAAAGGGAGGGATGCGGTGGCCGACCAGATCGCTCGCTGGGAGACTACCGCGGAACTCGCCGGCATCAAGCTCTTCCCCGGATACCACCCGTTCTACCCGCACGACCCTCGTCTCGACCCGGTCTACGAGTACGCCCACCGGAGAAACGTCCCCGTACTCATCCACACGGGAGACACGATGGACCCGCACGGGCTCGTCAAGTACGCTCGCCCGGTCGAGGTCGACGAAGTCGCGGTCCGCTTTCGCGACGTACCGTTCGTGCTCTGCCACTTCGGGAACCCCTGGGTCGACGAGGCGGCCGAGGTCGTCTACAAGAACGCGAACGTCTACGCCGACACCTCCGGTCTGCTCGCGCATCCGTCCCACCCGCTCTTCGAGCGGATGGTGGAGGTCTGCAAACGCCGACTTCTCGAAGGGATCCTCATGGTCGGCTCGACGGACCGTATCCTCTACGGCTCCGATTGGCCGCTCATTGACCTGAAGGTGGCGACCGGGCTGGTCCGGTCCCTCGACCTTCCCGAGCGGGACCGCGCCGCGATCCTCGGGGGGAACGCCCGCCGCCTCTTCGGCCTCGCACCGCCGCGGGCCGCGCGGCCGCCGCGGTCTTAAGCCGACGGGGGCTCGCGCTCCCCGCCCCATCCACGGGGGGGAGCGACGGCGATGGACGGCGAAGAGATCCGAAAGGCGGTCCGGGAGACGAACTACGTCACGTGGCGACGCCAGGGGGGCTGGGACCCGCTCGTGGTCGCCCGGGCGCAGGGGTCTCGATTCTGGGACGCCGCCGGCAAGGAGTACCTCGACTTCTCCTCCCAGCTGATCGCCACCAACCTCGGTCACGGCAACGAGGCGGTCGCCGAGGCGATCGCGGCGCAGGCGAAGTCGGTCGCGTACGCCGCCCCGGGGTTCGCGACCGAAGCACGCGCGCGCGCGAGCCTCGCGCTCCTCGAGGTGCTGCCGAAAGGGCTCGACCGCCTGTTCTTCTCGACCTCCGGCACAGAAGCGAACGAGGCTGCGCTCAAGATCGCTCGGGCCGTGACGGGCCGCACGAAGGTGATGGCCCGCTACCGGTCCTACCACGGGTCCACCGCGGCTTCCATCTCGGTCACGGGCGAGTTCCGTCGTCGACCGATCGAGAAGCTCGAACGCGTGCCGGGGACGGTCTTCGCTCCGGATTGCTACTGCTATCGGTGCCCGTTCGACCTCACCTACCCCGGGTGCGACGTCGCCTGCGCCGAGTACGTCGACTACCAGCTCTCCCGGGAAGGGGACGTCGCCGCGATGATCGTCGAACCGGTAGTCGGGACCAACGGGGTCATCGTCCCGGTGCCCGAGTACCTCCCCCGGATCCGGCAGATCACAAAGAAGCACGACACACTCCTCATCGCGGACGAAGTGATGAGCGGCTGGGGTCGTGTCGGAGAGTGGTTCGCGGTGAACCACTGGAACGTGACGCCGGACATCCTCACGACCGCGAAGGGGATCACGGGAGCTTAGATCCCCCTCGGGCTCACCGCCACGACGTCCGCCATCCATGACTCCTTCCGCGAGAGCTACTTCCCGCACGGACACACTTACGAAGCGCATCCGCTCACCCTCGCTCCCGCGGTGGCGGCCATCGACGAGTACCGACGCCTCAACCTGCTCGAGAAGTCCCGGAAGGACGGCGAGTATCTGCTGAAGCGGCTCGGCGAGATCCAGACGCGCCACCCGTCGGTCGGTGAAGTCCGGGGGATGGGACTGTTCGCGGCCGTGGAGCTCGTGAAGAACCGGAAGACCCGAGAGCCGTTCAACACCGAGGAGGACAAGATGGCGGGCCGCCCGCTCGTCGTCGAGTAGGTGACGGCGGCGATGATGAAGGAGGGGGTCTTCTGCATCGGGTGGGTCTCCCACCTCGTGGTCGCTCCGCCGCTCATCGTGACGCGCGAGGAGCTCGACCACGGTCTCGAGGTCCTCGACCGCGCGCTCTCGGTCGCCGATCAGCATGCGGTCGGCTAGGGAGGCCGCGCCGGCGGGCCGCCCGCCGCCACCGCCGGAGTCTCGCCCGTTCTCGTTCGGCTACCTGCTCGGAGGGAGCTGGCTCTCCTACGCGAGCTACGGGGTTCTCCTCGCGGTCCTACCGCTCGCGGAGCTGAGCGAGGGCGGCGGTCCGATCCTGGCGACCCTCATCCTCGGCGCGCCGCTCCTCGCCCAGACGATCGCCTCGTGGGGGTGGGGCTGGCTCGGGGACCGGACCGGGGCGCGACGGGGTCCTCTCGTGCTCGCAGCCGCCCTCCAGGCTCCGCTCTTTGCGACGTTTCCTCTTCTCGGACCGGTTGAACTGTTCGCGGTCCGCATCGTTCAGAGCGCCCTCTTCGGTTCGATCGTGCTCGCGACCACGGTCGCGACCGAGGACCCGAGCGCGTCGGCGGCGTTTCGGCTCGGCCGCATGCAGCTCGCCCAGAACGGCGGGATGCTCCTCGGGGTGGGCGCCTCCCTTCCGCTCCTGATCGGATCGGGGTTCCGCCTCCCCTCCTCCGCGGGCTGGGAGCTCTCCGGCCTCCTCGCCCTGTTCACGGTCCTCGCGGCGGTCCTCTTCGCCCTCGCGGGGGCGCTTCCCCGGCGCCCGGTCGCTCGCGCGGTCTTCCAGCCGGCCTCGCATCCGAAGGTCTTCCGGCTCGCCGGCGCGACCACCGCGGTCTCCACCGCACGGTACATGGTCGTCGCGGCCGTGCCAGTCTATCTTGCGAGCACGCTCGGGCGCTCGGGGTTCTTCGGCGTACCGGCGAACCCGACGGAGCAGCTCGCGATCTGGGTCGGCGTCTCCTCGGCGTTCAACATCCTTGCCTCCACGTTCTCCGGTCGCTGGGCGGAGACGTCGACCGCGCGTCGCCGCAGCCTTCTCGCCTTCGCGCTGGTCTATGTGGTCATCTGGTTCCTGATCGCCCTCGTCCCGACGTACGCGGTCATCTTCGCGGTCTGGTGCCTGCCGGTCGCCGTCTTCTTCACGGTGGCGGGGGTCCGCGAGGCGGCCGAGCTGAGCGGACCCGCCGAGCGGGGACGAGCGGTCGGCCTGCTGACGGCGGCCTTCAACCTGGGAGGCCTCCTCGGAGGGGCGGTCGCCGGAGTGCTCCTCGCGGAGGGGTTCCCGGCCCCCACGGTCTTCCTGATCGCCGCCCTCGGGGCCGCCGGTGCGGCGGTCTTCTTCGTTCCCGCCGCCGTCGACTCCCGCCGTAGGACGACCGACGTCAGAACCAGCGGGTCGTGATGACCTTCTTGCGCGTGTAGAACTCGATCGCGTCCCGGCCGGTCGCATGGAGGTCGCCGAAGAACGACCCCTTCCAGCCGACGAACGGGAAGTAGGCCGGAGGAGCCGGCACCCCGATGTTGACCCCGAGCATGCCCGCCTCGATCCGTCGAGTGAACTCGCGCGCGGCCTTGCCGTCCCGCGTGAAGATCGATGCCGCGTTGCCGAACCGGGACCGGTTCGCGACCTCGAGCGCCTCGTCGAGCGACGTCGCCCGCACGACGGAGAGGACGGGGCCAAAGATCTCCTCCTGGGCGACGGACATCTCGGGACGGACGTGGTCCAATAGGACGGGGGCGACGAAGAACCCGCTTGCATCGGGCGGGGCCTTGCCTCGGGCGACTACCGTCGCTCCCGCGGCTTCCCCGTCCCTGACCCATTTTAGGATTCGGTCCCGATTCTCGGCGCGGATCACCGGACCCATCTCGGTCTCCGTGTCTCCCGCGCGTCCCACCGCGAGGGTCCGAGTAGCCTCGGCCAATCGCTCCACCAACCGGTCCGCCCCCGGGTCCACCGCGACCACCACGCTTCCCGCCAGGCAGCGCTCGCCGGCCATGCCAAAGGCGCTCGCGATGATCGCGGGGACCGACCGCTCGAGGTCCGCGTCCGGCATCACGATCATGAAGTTCTTCGCTCCCGCGAGCGCCTGCACGCGCTTTCCGTGCGCGGCTGCGGTCGTGTAGACGTGGCGGGCGGTCGGCGCGGACCCGACGAACGAGATCGCGTCGATGTCCGGGTGCGTCAGAATGGCGTTGACTGCGTCGACGTCCCCGTGGACGAGATTGAACGTGCCCGCGGGAAATCCCGCCTGGTCGAAGAACCGGGTGAGAAGCGTCGGGGAGATCGGGTCGCGTTCGGACGGCTTCAAGAGGAAGGTGTTGCCGCAGACGAGGGCGAGCGGCGCCATCCAGAGAGGGATCATCACCGGGAAGTTGAACGGGGTGATCCCGGCAACGACTCCGACGGGCTGTCGAACGAGGGTCACATCGATTCCCGCGGCGCTCTCCTCGAGGAACGACCCTTGCAGCGTGGTCGGGGCGGAGGCGGCGAAGTCGGTGGCCTCGATACCGCGAAAGACCGAACCTCGGGCGTCGTCCAGCGTCTTCCCCTGCTCCCGGACCACGGACTGCGCAAGTTCCTCGGCGTGTTCCGAGAGGAGATGCCGAAGGGCGACGACGCGACGGGCGCGGTCGGGCACCGGGACCTCCCGCCAGGAAAGAAACGCCCGGCGGGCCGCCCGCACGGCAGCATCGACGTCTTCCGCTCCGGAGCGCGGGACCCGGGCGAGAACGGTGCCGTCCGACGGGTCCGGGACATCGAGCCGGGCCTTTGAGTGGGGGCGCACCCACGACCCGTTCACAAAGTTCTCGAGATCGGCTTCGCTCATGGGGACCGCTCGACCGGAGCCGTCCGGGGACTTGACCGTGGCGGAGTGACCCGACCCAAGGCGGACGGGCGCTCGCCGGAGGGGCTTTGTAGGCCGTCCGGCTCGGAGGGGCGCACAGGACCCCTTCATCGGGATTCGTGAGAGGAGGATGGGAGAATGGACCCCCGGTTCGAAGCCGCCTACGCCGAATACGAACGGAGGACCCCTCGTTCCCGAGAACTTTGGGAGAAAGCCCGGACCTGGAGCCCTCTCGGCGTCCACTCCAACTACCGGTTCCTCGACCCGTACCCGTTCTTCGTGAGCCGGGCGAAGGGCGTCAATCTCTGGGACGCCGACGGCAACGAGTACCTCGACTTCAACATGGGATTCGGCTCGCTGCAAAGCGGGCACGCCCATCCGAAGCTCGTCGAGGCGCTGTCCCGACAGCTCGAGAACGGGAGCGTGTACGGCTACGAGTGGGAGCGGACTCCCGAGGTCGCCGAACGGATCTGCCGACGCTACGGCATGACGAAGGTCCGGTTCAGCACCACCGGTCTCGAGGCGACCCACCACTCGATCCGCTTCGCGCGGGCGCACACGAAGAAACATTATGTGCTCAAGTTCGAAGGGTCGTACCACGGCTCCCACGACACGCTTCTGGTCGGGGTGAAGCCCCGCCTTCAGGTGGCAGGACCCCACAACCACCCGAAGTCGGCGCCCGC
>JASHUP010000032.1 GCA_030039915.1 Thermoplasmata archaeon
ACCGTGCCCTGCTTCGGCTCGTGGCGGCCCGGCTCGAAGCGGCGAACCTCGCGATCCGGATCCGGATCGAACAGGGGGGGGAAGTCTGCGACCCTGCCCAGGAGCGCCGAGTTCTCGCGCGGGCGCGCCGCTGGGCGAACGGGGCGGGCCTCCCTCCGGTGCTGGCGGAGACCATCCTTCGCGCGCTCATCGAGGCGGGCAAGGAACGGGCCGAGACCCCCCGCGACGGCCCGCGACTCTTGGCGGTGATGGGACACTGATGCGCCTTCACTCTCGCAACGCAAGACCAAACCGGCGAAATCATCCCGGAAGGTGACCGAGGAGGGGTTCCGCGCGAAACCTCTCGCCGGCGATCTTGGCAGTGGCTCGCCGCAGAAGCTCGAGCGTTGTGGATCGGCCCACGCCGAGCTCCGCGGCCACGCGCCCGAGGGACGACCGGCGCGGGTAGTCGAAGTAGCCCAGCCGCAACGCAGCGCGAACCGCGTTCTCCTGTCGCGCCGTGAGCCCCCAGCGACGCCGGTAAGCGCCCGCGCGAACGAGCGACGCGTGCGCAGCACCGTCGCCGATCGACGCTGAGAGGAGTCGTCGGGCATCGGCGATCTCCGGGACGAGCACGTTCCAAGAGTTTCCTTCCCGGCCTCCTTCCGGGCCGAGGAAGGGGCAACTGATACAGAAGTCGCCGAGCTCGAAGGCAGCCGCGCAGATCTCCGGCATCGGGGAGGCGACTCGGAGAAGCGCTCGGTCGGGGCCCAAGTTCGATATGCCGAGGTCTCGGAAGGATAGTCGGTCGCGCAGGCGTCGGACGACGGAAGCCAACCCCCCGCCGTGCGTGCGGACCTCGAACAGACGCAAGAGTCGTCGCCGGCCACGGTCGCTGGGTCGACAGGCGAGGAGACGGAAGTCTATCCCTTCGGAACGAAGGGCTTCCGTCACCCAGTCGAGCCCGTCCAGTCCTCCGAGGGCCACCTCCACCATCGGCAGTGGGTCTCGCGCATCCGCCCTGCTTCGGGCTCGAGGCCGTTGCGGCGACCTCCCCTTCCGGCCAAGTGTCGCGGGCAAGAGTCTCCCTCGTCGCCCCTTTCGGGAAACGACGCGTATATGGGTGCCCCGTCGGGTTCGATTGACGTCAGGTCTATGCGACGGGCGTCGCGAACGTCGGCACGTAATCCTCCGCGAGCCGGCCAACGATCGGAATCTTACGCCCACACTTCCGGCAACAGTTCTCCGCGTCGAGTCGCCAGGACTGGATGGTAAATCCGAACCTCCGCACGACGATGCTCCCGCACCCGGGGCAGTAGGTGTGCTCCAAGGGATGGCCCCAGACATTCCCGAGGTAGACGAAGTCGAGCTCTTCCTCCTTCGCGACGTGATGGAGTTTCTCGAGCGTCGCGACGGGGGTCTCGGGTAGGTCCATCATGTGGTAGTCGGGATGAAACCGGAGGAGGTGGAGGGGGGTCGAAGGGCCGAGTTCGTCTCGAACAAATCGGGCCAGCTTTCGGGTTGCTTCGACCGACTCGCCCACTTCGGGGACGATGAGGTCGGTCACCTCGACGTGGACGCCCCGTTTCTGGAGGTCCACCGCGGAGGCAAAAATCGGCTCCGGCCCCTTTGCGGCGACGAACTTTCGGAGGAATCCGGGCTCGCCACTTCCCTTGAAGTCCACGCTCACCGCATCGAGGTGCGGCCCGAGGAGCTCGACGGCCTCGGGCGTCATGTAGCCGTTGGTCACGAAGTTGGCGAAGAGGCCCGCCTGGTGAGCTTCCCGGATGACGTCGAGCGCGTATTCCGCGAAGATCGAGGGCTCGTTGTACGTAAAGGTGACGCCACTGCAGCCGTACCGCTGGGCGGCGGTGACGGCCGCGTGCGGGGGCAAGGAACGACCCACGACCTCTCGCTCCTGGGAGATCTCCGCGTTCTGGCAATACTGGCAGCGCCAATTGCAACCAACCGTGCCGATGGAATAGACCCGGGTTCCCGGATGGAAATGCGAGAGCGGTTTCTTTTCGACGGGATCGACCTGGACGGCTGAAGCCTTTCCGTACGACAGCAGCACGAGCCGGCCGCCGACGTTCTTGCGAACGAAGCAAAACCCGTGCGAACCCTCCGGGATCGTGCAGTACCGTGCACAGGCCGTGCAACGGACCTTCTGTCCCGGAATCGCGTCGAAGAGCGAGGCCGGGTGCCCCACGAGGGCGGCCATGAGCGTACTCCAAGGCTAGAAGGGGCTTCCGGAGGATAAGGGTGGCCCAGCGCCGGCCCCTCGAGCCGAAGGTTCATCTGGGCGCGCACATCCTCGGGCGGTGGATGTCGGATTCGGGGGTGAGGTCGGCGCGCTCCGACGCAGCGGACGAGGTCGAACGTGAGGTGAACGCTCGGATCACGCCGTCCGAGGAGTTCCTCGCTCGGGTTGCGCGCGTCCGAGGAGAACTCGTCGACCGGGTCTCCGCGGCTGCGCGGAGTCGATCGAGTCCCCTCGTTCGCGCTCTCGTCGCGGGCAGTGCCGCGCGCGCTACGTTCCTCCAGGATCGATTGGACATCGACCTCTTCCTGCTCTTTCCACCGGACCTTCCCCGCGACCGACTTCGGGAGGAAGGTCTCGCGCTGGGTCGGGCCGTGCTCTCGGAAACCGAAACGCGTTACGCCGAGCACCCGTATCTTCGGGGTAGGTTCGAAGGATTCACCGTGGATGCCGTTCCCGGGTTCGCCATCACCGACCCTTCTCATCCGCTTTCTCCGGTCGACCGCACACCGTTTCACCAAGAGTACCTCTCCGCGCGGGAGACTCCCGAACTCATCCGTGAGGTCCGTCTCACCAAGCAGTACCTCCGGTCGCTCGGAGTCTACGGCTCCGAAGCCCGGACGGAGGGCTTCTCTGGGTATCTGGTGGAACTTCTGGTGATCCGGTTCGGTTCGTTGCGCAACCTCCTGGCCGCCGCCCGCGAATGGCGGATTCCGGTGCGACTCACCGAAGCCGGCCGCGAGCCGCCGCGCCTTCCGACCGACGTCGCCTTGGTCCTCGCCGACCCCGTCGACCCTCACCGGAACGTCGCGAGCGCCCTCTCCCGGCGAAACCTTGGTCTGGTCGTCCTCTCGGCCGGTGCCTACCTCGGGGCCCCCGCCGCGCGCTTCTTCGAGCTTCGGGACCGCCCACTTGTCACCCGGGAGGAGGCGATCGCCCGCGTCCACGCCCGCGGGACGCACGTGACCATCGCGGTCCTGCCCCGACCGGACCTGGTCGACGATACGCTCTATCCTCGGGTGCGCAAAGCGGCCCGGGCGGTCGCCGACGAGCTCGGTCGATCCGATTTCGTGGTGGTGGGGGAGGCGAGCGCCGTCGACTCCGAGTCGATCGTGATCGCGGTCGAGCTCGCGCACCCGCGGCGCCCGTCCGTCCGGGTCCAGGATGGGCCCCCCGCGGGGATCGACCGCACGGGACATTTCTTGGAGAAGTGGGGAACGAAGAACGACCAGGTGTTGCAGGGGCCGTACGTCCGACCGGACGGAAGCCTCGGTGTCGACACCCACCGACCGGAGCGAGACGCTGAGGCCGTGCTCCGCGCGGTCTTCCCGCGACTCTCGCTCGGAAAGGACGTCACTCCGAAGGACGGCCGACGGGAGGAAGTGCATCCACTCGCCGACGCGAAGGAGACCCCGGCGCTGCGCCACGCGCTGCAGGAGCTGCTCGCACGACGGCTTCCCTGGCTGGACTGAAGCTCCCCTAGAACGCGTGCGGCGACAGGTTGAGCAGGACGAACCAGATCGCGAGCCACGAAAAGAACTCGAGCGCGAGCAGACCCGCCCAGTCGCCCTTCGTGTACAGGGAGGATCGCGTGCGGAGCCGGCGGATCAGCAATGGGCTCAGGGCGATCAGGACGAGCCCGACCGAGAACGGAATCCATCCGTTGAGGCCCGCCACGCTCATCGCCCAGCCGAGGACACCGAGGATCACGGCCAAGATGCCGGCGAGACCGAGGGCGAAGGTCATCTCGAACTCCTTGCTCACGAAGGCCGATTCATCGAAGACCGGGAACTCGAACGCGGCAGCCTCCTCCTCCTCGAGCTTGCGTCGGACCTTCTTCGCCATCGTCTAGCCTCCGCGGGCCGCGCGCGCGGACCGGTAGAGCTCCTCCGCCCGGTACGAGCTCCGGACGAGCGGCCCGCAGGCTGCACCGAGAAAGCCGAAGGAGAGGGCAGTTTCCTGCCAGCGAGCGAACTCCCCGGGGGGAACGAACCGTTGCACCGGTCGGTGCGCGAGCGTGGGTCGGAGGTACTGCCCGAGGGTAAGGAGGTCGACCCCCGCAGCGCGAAGATCATGGAGCGCGTCCTCTAGCTCGGCGTCGGTCTCACCCAAGCCAAGCATCACCGAGCTTTTCGTCACGAGAGTCGGTAGTCCAAGTCGGCGAACCGTGCGAAGGACAGCGAGCGACTGGTCGTAATCGGCTCGAGGGTCCCGAACCTCCGCGCTCAGCGAGCGGACCGTCTCCAGGTTGTGGGCGAGCACGTCGGGGGGCGACTCGAGGAGGACGGACAGCGATGCCTCGTCGCCCCGGAGGTCGCCGATGAGGAGCTCGACCAGGGTAGCGGGGGATTCGCTCCGAATCCGTCGCACGGTTTCGCCGAGGACACTCGCGCCTCCGTCCTCGAGGTCGTCCCGGCAGACCTGCGTTAGGACCACGTAGCGCAGACCCCATCGGCGCACGGCTTCGGCCACGCGGGCGGGCTCGGTCCCGTCCACGACTCCGCGGGGCCAGTGAGTCGTCACCGCGCAGAACGTGCACCGGCGGGTACATTCCGTTCCGAGGAGCATGAGGGTCGCGGATCCGGCCGACCAGCACTCGGGAAGATTCGGGCAGCGTGCCTCCCGACAGACCGTGTCGAGCCCGAGCTCGCCCAGAATCCCCCGGACTTCCGGATAGGCGGCGCCCCGAGGCGGCAGGACCCGGATCCATTCCGGGAGGCGGGCCGGCCGCGACGTGGTCGTGGAGGAAGTCGCCACGGCCGTCCGACCCGCGCGACCCCTTTAGGCTTTCCTCGACCGGCTCCGACCGAGCCGTTCCTCGAGGAGGGTCGTGAGAAAACTGGCCGGGACCTCGTCCATCGAAACGCTGTTCGATTCGCCGGTGGATCCGCTCTCGAGCACGACCAAGCCGTCGCGTTCGAGCTCCTTCAGCGTCCTCCAGAAGGTTGTCCGGCTCATCGGCGGCGCACCGAGTTCCTCCAGGAGGGCCGTGTGCGACGTCCGTAGCTTCTGGCTCACCACGGAGGCGCCCCGTCGCTTCAGGGTGCGCGAGAGGGCGAGCAGCACGCCGAGCTCGTTCGTCGAGAGCGACTCGAGCTGGGTCTCCGACAACGTGGGAAGGAGCGAGCCCTTCGCGCGGCGCACATGTTCCGCCTCCACCGAGCTGGCCCCCGCCTCTTCTGCCGCGTGCGCGGCGCCGGAAAGAATCTCGAGCGCGAAACGCGCATCCCCGTTCGGGGCGGCGATTCGGGCGATCTGGTCGAGGACCTCGCGGTCGACACTGCCCGGCCGAAGGGCGGCCTCGGCCCGAGAGGCGAGGATGTCGACAAGCGCGGTTCGGTCGTACGGCGCGAGCGAAAGCCGGTGAGTGACCCCGAAGCTCGATCGGCTCGCCGGGTCGAGGAAGGGGAACAGGTCCTCGACGGCCACCAAGATGAGCGAGATCGATCCGAGTTCGACCTCGCGGGAACGCGAGAGCAGATAGACGAGCTTCGTTTCCTGCCGGACCAGGCTCGACGCTTCGTCCAGGAGCACGAGAAGATGCGCCGGGTTCTTTCGAACGCCCTGCTCGAAGACGTCCAGCATCTCCGAGAGCGAATAACCGCGGTCGGGCAGGGAGACCTGGACACTTCGGAGGAGGTCCAGCATGACGGTTCGGTCGCTCGCCCTCCTCCAGCAGTTGACGTACGCCGACTTGACCGGGAACGCTCCGAGGCGTCCGCCGCGTTCGAGGTCGGAGGCCAATCGACGGACGATCGCGGTCTTCCCGCTTCCGACGCCGCCGGTGAGCAACAGGTGATACGGGAGCCCCTTCGCGAGGGCATCTCGGTAGCGGCGATGGAGGAGGTCGAGCTCGGCGTCACGACGGACGAGCCGCGCGGGGAGATACGAGGGGTCGAGGGTCTCCTCCCGTACCAGGATGGAGGACACGAAGATCACCGCCGGGGCGGGGGGACCGGGGCCGCGCTTATCATCTTCGCCGTCCGCGCCGTCGTCCTCGCGTCGGACGAGCCGAGAGCTTCGTTCGGCTCAGGACGATTCGAACGAGCTCCGCCGTAGGCGCTCCAGCGTCCAGCACTTCCCAGTCGTGCCTCCGGGCGAGACTCCGATAGGCGCTCGCGACCCGGCGGAGGTTCGCTAACCGCTCGAGCGGACCCCGGTGCGCGCCGCGGGCTCCGAGCCGGCGGAGCGCTTCGCGCGGGGCGAGATCAAGAAGCACGACTCGATCCGGTGGTCGGGTCGCCGATCGTTGGAGCTGTTCGAGGCGTCGGCGTTCCCCGCGAGGGAGGGCACTGCCTTGGTACGCCAGGGTGGAGTAGAAGGAGCGGTCCTGCAGAACGACGTCATAGCGGCGGAGGGCCCGCTCGAGGTCGGGGGCGGCCAAGTGCCGGTCGACCGTGAAGTAGACGGCTCCCGTCCATGAGTCCTCCGCGGCCGCGGACTGGGCGAGGGCCCCGAGCCGCCGGTCCGTCGGCTCGCGACGGACCCCCACCGAGAGGCCGCGACGGCGCAGTGCCCGCGCGAGCGCGCGCAGGAGGGTGGACTTCCCCACTCCGTCGATGCCCTCGAGCGCAACGAGGGTGCCGCGAGTCCGTGCGGTCACGCGGCACCTCGTGGTCCGAGTTCGGGCCGCCACCCGTACACGCGCTCCACCGACTCCACGAACGGACCCCAGAGCAGGTCGCTCTTGAGGTTGGGGTCCTCAGCGATCGCCGTCGCTCGGCGAGGAACGGTGGCGAGGTCGAGGACCGCGCCGGGGCGACTCGGGTCGTCAAGATAATCGGTCTCGAAGAACCAGGGGCCCGGATCACGTACGACGTCTCGGACCAGATCCCTCCGGGCGAGGTAGGAAGGGACCACTCCGCCCCCGCTCCCCGGCGCCAGCCGGCTTCTCGCGTAGTGCTTCACCACGCGTTCCGGGGCGAGGCCGGCCCGACGTGCGCTTTCGGCGAGCTCGAGGAATCCCTCGGCCGTCAGGTCCGCGGAGTGGACCACCACCGGGCACGCGCAATCGCGCGCGACTTCGAGCGCGTGGCGCAGCACGGTCTCCGAGGCACGGGCGACTTCCTCTGAGACCGGAAAGTGGGGACGCCCGATCTCCCCGAGGGCGACGGCCTTTTTCTCTCGAACCCACCGACCGGCGAGGTCGATCGCCGCACAATGCAGTTCCACGGCCGCGGAGGACCCCAGCTCCGCGCACGCGGTCACGAGGTCCACGGGATAGGGAGCCAGCACGGGGTACGCCCGGGCACCCGCTTCCTCGAGAACTTTTCCGGCAAGGGCGGCCGTCACCTCGAACTGGCGCGCATAGCTCTCGAGCGAGAGCGGTACGGCCTGGTCGTAGTTCTGGGTCGCCAGAAAGAGATGCGTTCCTCCTGCCGCGCGAAAGCGCTGGGCCGCCCGCACCCCGTCCCCCGATGGCGAGAGATGGCAATGATGGTCGACCACCGGCAGGCCCCGGGGGAGCGGCATCCCGGCGCCCCGCGCGTCGTTCAGCGAAGGAGACCCGCTCCCTGGAGCTCCTTCGTGATCTTCTTGACGGCGACCTCAACGTCGGAGGGCTTGCGAGCTCCCGTGCAGACGAGCTTGCCGCTGCCGAACAGGAGGACCACGACTCGGGGCTCGTCGATGCGGCAGACGAGGCCGGGGAACTGCTCCGGCTCGTACTCCACCCGGTCCAGCCCGAGCGTCACCGCGATGGCGTTCAGGTTGATCTCGCTCTCGAGGTCTGAGCTCGCGACGATGTTCTGGACCTCGATCCTTGGGTGCATGTTGATCTTCTGGCCGCCTTTCTTGATTTGCTGGGCGACCGTCTGGATCGACTCCTCCACCTCATGCATGCTCTTCGCTCCGGTGCAGACGACCTTCCCCGAGCGAAAGAGAAGGATGGCGGTCTTCGGTTGCTTCAGTCGGTAGATGAGGCCGGGGAACTGCTCCGGCTCATACTCCGCGCCGTCGAGGCCCAGCGCGATCGACTGCAGGTCGAGCTCGTCTCCGAGGGAGGTCGAGGCGACGACGTTCTCGATGCGAATCTTGACCAAAGGAATCCCCGCGGCCGTGAGTATTTAAACCACTATATAAAGAAATGGGCTTTCGAACCTCCCGATTCGAGAGGAGTCGCCTCCCGGGGGCCGCCCGGCCGGGGTGGGACTCATTCTCCGTTCTAGGCGCCGTCGCGTACTCGAGGGACGAAGACCGGGCCGATGAGCTCGTCGTCGTTCGGGATTCCGAAGAAATCGCAGAGCAGCCGCCGGGTGAACCCCCAGAGCACGTGTCCCTCGAAGACCGTGGCCCGCACCTCCGCCGTCCCGTGGCTCGTCTCCCGGTCGATCGGTCGCGAGGTGCGGAGAGCGGACCGAGGCATCCAGAAGACGTGGGCCACCTCGGACGAGCTCCGCGCCGTCGGAAGCTTCGCGTTCGGCCCTAGCGCGGTCGCGAAGACGGC
Organism: Thermoplasmata archaeon; assembly: GCA_030039915.1. The sequence goes on from JASHUP010000032.1 coordinate 8,685, forward strand.
CACCTTGAGACCGAAGCGAAGAGCGAGTTGGGTGCTTACGTACCGAAGGTCTCCCGCGAGGTCGGAACGGTCGAGCCCGACCTCCTCTTCGAGCTCCCGGGCCGCGGTCTCGGCGAGGGATCCATCCCCCTCGGCGACGTGACCGCCCGGAAAGGCGACCTGACCCGATGCGGGGTCCTCCTCTCGTTCCGTCCTCTCGATCAGGAGGGTCTCCACCTCGACTCGGCCTTGTCGAAGGATGATCACGACCGCCGCGCCGGCGGTCGACACGGGGGGAGCCAGCACCGGGAATCGTGCGAGGAGATCCTCCAGGCGGGCCGGAGCGTTACCGGGGGGCGGAACGTGCGGGTCCGTGGGGATCATGTCTGCCAGTCGTACGTGACTTTCTTCTGCACGGTCGACTGGTCCTGGGGATGTAGCTCTCCCGCGCCCAGCATCCGTTCGAGCGCAATAACGCGGAGGTGAAGGTCCCGGAGCTCCCGCTCGATCTGAGCGAGGCGGGCCACGACGTCAGGAGGGACGGAGGCGGCCATCGGCTCCGAATCCGGTCCGGAGGACATAAGCTCTCGCGCGCGCCGACTCATTCCACCGAGGCCGGAGGGGCACTGGCCGTCTCCGCCGCGTGGACGAACGATGCAATGGCTTCGAGCAACTCCTTCGGCCGTTCGACCGGTACAATGTGCCCGGTCTGGGCCAGGATCCGAATCTGTGCCCCCGGGATCGACTGTCGCAGGATCCGACCGTGGGACGCGTCGATGACCTGGTCATCCATCGCTTGGACGATGAGGGTCGGTCGAGCCACCGAGGCGATCCGACCGCGTTCGTCGAATGTCGCCATCGATTTCGCCCACCGAACGGCGGGAGTGAAGTCCTGCTGCTTGACCTGCTCGCGGAGTGCGTCCGCAAAGTCAAGATTCGCCTCGATCCAGTCCGGGTAGTAAAGGTCCTTCAGAAGTCGTAGCGCGAAACGGTCTGGGCCCTCCTTGGCGTACGTCTCCGACCACCGATCCGCGATCGCGCGAGTGTGCGCGTCGGTGTACGCCGCACCGCTGATCATCGTCAAACTGCGGACTCGCTCCGGGCGATCGAGCGTGGCGCGCAGGGCAAGGAGGGCCCCGCTGCTGAGACCGACCCAGTGCGCCGAGGAAACCCCCTGCTCGTCGAGGAGCCGCACGGCATCGCCCAGCATCTCGGCAAACGAGAACGTCGAATTGGGTGGAGCGTCCGACCGGCCGTGGCCGCGAAGGTCGGGAGCCAGGACGAGGAACTCCTTCGCGAGTCCGGGGATGACGTCGTTCCAGACGGTATGGTTACCCCCGATGCCGTGGAGCAGGAGAACTGCGGGACCGCTGCCCTCGACGCGACAACGCAGTCCCGTCGGAGGCGTCGCGGCTTCTTCGGGCATCCCCGAAAGGACCCGGGAGCGCTATTTACCGCTCGCGGGCGAAGGACCTGCTCGCCGGCAGCCCTAAATAAGGCAAGCTCGTGGAACGAGGTGATGGCGCGAGGCGTGATGCTGATGAGCGGAGGGATCGACTCTCCCGTCGCTCTCCACTATCTCCTCCGACAGGGCCACGAGATGTACGCCGTCCACATGGACAATCGGCCGTTCACCGACGACTCCCCGCTTGCGAAGGTGGTCGACCACCTTTCGGTGCTGCGAGCGCGTTTCGACCAGCCGATTCCGATGTACGTGCTCCCGCACGGTCCGACCCAGGTCACGTTGATGCGGGCGACGGACCGCCACGTCGGTTGCGTCATGTGCCGCCGATTCATGTGGCGCTCGGCGGAGAAAATCGCCGTGCGGGAAGGAGCGACGTTCCTCGCGACCGGAGAGGCGCTCGGCCAGGTCGCATCCCAGACCCTGTCGAACATGCGTACCGCCACGGCGGCCGTCGGGCTCCCGGTCGTCCGGCCCCTCATCGGGTTCGACAAGCAGGAGATCGAGGCGGTGGCCAAGTCGATCGGCACGTACGAGATCTCGACGAGACCGGGAGTCTGCTGTCAGGCGGTCCCGGATCGCCCGGCCACCCGGTCAAATCTCGTCCAGATCCTCCAAGAAGAGCAGCGGATCGACGTCGACGAGATGATCGACGATTGCGTCCGCAAGGCCGTCATCCTGTAGCGCGACGCACGGCTCCCGGTCGATTGTCGTTCCGGCGGGGCTAGCGCTTGATATATCCGTCCCCGAAGTGGGGAGGAAGATGAATCCGATGAACTCCGCCCCGCCCTATCCGAGGACCGCGTACCTGCTGTCCCTCATAGGGGGGATTTTGATCGTTCTGTACGCGCTTCTTGAAGTCGCGGAGGCGATCGCCTTTCGCTCTGAGATCGAGAGCCTTCTTCCCGGGGCGGCCCGACTGCTGGTCGGGCTCGGGAGCATCGGCGTGATCTCCGGGGTGATCGTCGTCATCGGTGCGATCCAGCTCAAGGGAAATCCCTCGTCCGCGAAGACTTGGGGGATCCTCATCCTCGTGTTCTCGCTGGTCAGCTTCGTCGGCGGCGGGGGCCTCTTCGTTGGCTTGCTGCTCGGGTTGATCGGCGGGATCATGGCGCTCACGTGGACCCCTCCCGCAGCCGTGGGACCGATGTACGGGGCACCCGGGTATGGCGGCCCGGCCACATCGCCGGTGGGCTCTCCCCCGTGGGGGTCCCCTGCTCCTCCCCCCTCCTCCTCAACCGGCGTCCAGCGGTTCTGCTCTTCCTGTGGGTCCCCCAACGCTCCGACCGCCAAGTTCTGTGCGAAGTGTGGCGCGCCGTTGCAGTAACCGACTCTCCCGCACCCGGCAGGTCGTGAGAGACGCTATCTGCGGGTGGGCGGGTCCCGGCCGTCGTCATGTACCGTCGGTTGCGCCTCTGCTCGAACAACGGCGGCTACGAGGCGATTCCGGAGCCGCCGCATCCGCTCGACTTGAGAATCGTCCGGACCGTCCTTGAGAAGGAAGGAGTACCGGTGGTCGACGCTCGGGTCATGCTCATCGTCACGCTCGATTCCGAAGTGACGATCAGCCGTGCGGGCCGCTTGCTGTTCAAGACGCGAGACCCTCGGCTCGCCGAGCACGCCTTCGAGAAGTTGCGAGGACTCCTGGGCCTCCCGGCCATGGAGCCGGCCGCCGCCAGCGGCCCTCGAGCCGGTTAGGTTAAGCCGTTGCCTCGTCTAGTATCATTCGCAGAGTCCATGCGCGAGACGTGGGTCATTGGAGCGGCGTCCAACCGCTTCGGAAAGATGAAGGAAAGCTCTCGAGAAGCGGCGACCCGGGTGGCGATGGAGGCGATCCAAATGTCCGGCCTCGAGCCGAAGGACATCGACTACACGTTCGTCTCGAACTGCTTTGGTATCTCCGAGCGTCAGGCGCACGTCGGCCCCCTGATCAACAACGGGCTCGGCATCCCGGACGTCCCCTCGGTGACGCTCGAATCGGCCTGCTCCTCCTCGAGCGCGGGGCTCCACGAGGCGTTCGTGCATGTGGCGGGAGGCTTCGCGGACGCGGCCCTCGTGGTCGGGGTCGAGAAGCTCTCGCACCTCGACACCCTCGCGGCGACCAGCTACTTCTCGATCGCGGCGGACTTTCCCTTCGAGACGAAGAACGGGGCCACGTTCCCCGGTCTCTACGCGACCCTCGCGAGCGCGTATCGAAGTGCCTTCCCGACTCGCCCCGAGATGTTCGGCGCGGTCGCGATCAAGAACCACGCGAACGCCGCGAAGAACCCGCACGCGCACTTCCAGAAGGAGCTCTCGATGGAAACCTACCTTGCGTCGCCCATGATCGCGACCCCGCTCCGCCTGTACGATTGCTGTCCGTTCTCCGATGGCGCGGCCGCCGTCGTGGTGGCCGCGAAGGAGGTCGTGAAGACCCCGGTGACCGAGCCGGCGGTCATCCGGGCCTCCGCGCGAGCCGGTTCGGTCACCGACATGCAGGACCGCCCGGACCTTCTGGGCCTGCCGGCCACTCGGTCGGCGGCCGCGAAGGCGTTCCGTCAGGCCGGGGTCGGACCCAAGGACATTGACTTCCTCGAGGTCCACGACTGCTTCACCATCGCCGAAGTACTGGCACTCGAAGACCTTGGATTCTTTCCGAAGGGAGAGGGGGGGCAGGCCGAACTGGATGGCCTCACCGCCCGCGACGGGAAATTGCCGGTGAATTCCTCGGGAGGGCTCAAGGCGAAGGGCCACCCCGTGAGCGCCACCGGTGCCAGTCAGGTCGTCGAGATCTTCGAACAGATGAACGGACTCGCCAAGGGCCGGGAGGTGGCTCGATCCGAGACCGCTCTGGCCCATAATGTGGGAGCCACGGGCGGTTCGTGCTCGGTCCACATCTTCTCCCGAAGGTAGGATCATGAACGCGACCGATTCGCTTCCGAGCGCCCCGCACACCGTCGACGAGTTCGTGAAGGGGTACGAGGAGGGAGGGCGACTCCGCGGATTCCGCTGCGCGAGCTGCGGGCTCGTCACGGCGACCTGGGGTCTCGCCTGCTCCCGATGTGGCCACCGGCCCCTCGAAGAGTCGGAACTCGCCCAGCGCGGCAAGATCATCGCCTGGACGATCCTCCATGTTCCGGGCGACGAGTTCCTCAACGATGCCCCCTATGCCTACGTGGTGGTCGAGCTCGACGGGGGAGGGCGGATCACCGGATGGATGCCAACCGTGCGTGCCGAGAACGAGATCGCGATCGGGGATCGAGTTCGCTACGTATCCAGCTATAAACCGGGAGTCCAATTCGCCCAGGACCCCGGCGCGGTGGGGTCCGGATCGAGAACCTAAATGGGCGCGCCCGTCCCCGTCAGCGACGACCGGGTTTGGTATCGTTGGTATCCGAAGAGCGTCCCTCACCACGTCCAAATTCCCGACCTCCTGATCCCGGAGTTCATCGAACAGAGCGTCCGACGTCACCCCGACCGGATCGCGATGATCTACTACGGGTCGAAGTGGACCTACGCCCGGTTCTGGGAGGAGAGCGAGCGATTCGCCGCGGCGCTCGCGCGAGAGGGCGTTGGCCCGGGCGACCGTGTCGCGATCTATATGCCGAACTGTCCGGCGTACCCGATCGCTCTCTTCGCCATCCTTCGTTTGGGGGCGACCGTCGTCCAAGTGAGTCCGCTCTACCTGGGGCAGGACCTTGCACGTCTGTTCCGCGACGCGACTCCGAAGGCCCTCGTGACGCTCGAGATCCTCTATCCCAACGTCGCGAAGGTCCGGGGAGAGTATGCGGTCCCGACCGTGTTC